>DUKK01000017.1 GCA_013329355.1 Candidatus Poseidoniaceae archaeon
CGTGACCATTTTCTTCTTACCGTTCTTTAACTTCTTTACCGACAAGGCGTTCCGCCACCTTCCTTCTTCAATTTCTAACATTTGCCATACCTCCATCAAGATTCAGAATTTGCCCCGTGAAATTATCTGGAGCATCGGTCAATAACCAGAATATTGCCGA
The DNA here is from genome assembly GCA_013329355.1 of Candidatus Poseidoniaceae archaeon. Classification (GTDB taxonomy): domain Archaea; phylum Thermoplasmatota; class Poseidoniia; order Poseidoniales; family Poseidoniaceae; genus MGIIa-L1; species MGIIa-L1 sp9354u. The sequence goes on from DUKK01000017.1 coordinate 161, forward strand.
TGCTACCTCAGCCGGTTGGTTAATTCGCTTCATTGGAATCATCGAAACGGCAGCCTCGCGCATGGCATCTGATTTTAGCACAGTTGCCCCTAACCGAGTTTCTGTCAGCCCTGGTGCAACTGCGTTGACTCTAATTTTGCGCTGCGCATAAGTTGCAGCTGCGGCTCGGACCATTGCCTCAATACCCCCTTTTGCGGCAGCAATCGCTTCGTGGTTCACCAAACCCAAGCTACCTGCAACACTTGAGGTGAAAACGAGTCTACCACCACCGCTGCGCAGCATCGACTTGCTGATCATTGAGAGGGAAAGAAATGCACTAACCAAATTGATTTGAATTACTGATTCAAAGTCCTCAACTTTCAATGCATGAGGAGGCTTTAGCAGGATTGACCCGATTAGGTGTGCTGCGCCTGTAATGCTGCCGCCACCATGCTCCTTGGCGACATCGATGGCTGTTGCTAAATCGGCTTCAACTAGACCATCACCTATTACGACATTGACACCCATTGCTTTGAGTGACTCTACTCTTGTCGCATCACGCGCTAAGATAGTGACTGTATGACCAGCTCCACAGAGTTGGTTGATTAAATCCAAGGCGATATCACTACTACCACCGACTATCAAATATGACCCAGTCATGTTGGTTACTAGTTAATTGGACTTTTATATTCGTGTTTCAGGCTAATTCTGCTGGTCACGATATGTGCGACAAATCTCAACGAAATTTTCAAACATCTCTTGACCGAATTCGGAATCATTTACTTCTGGATGAAACTGCAAGCCAAAACGGTCGCCAGACTCATTTTCCATCCCCTGAACCCGGCATGAAGGGCTACTCGCAGTGATGAAGAACCCCGCTGGAACTACATGTACCTCGTCATTGTGAGACTCCCAAACCGTTTGCTTTTCTGAAGTCCCATCGAAGATTTTACCGCCGCCGTTTTGTAACTCAATTTCCATGGCACCAAACTCTGGAATTGGTGATTCCCTAGCGTCGCCACCATAATGTCGCGCCATGAACTGATGACCAGCACAAATACCCAATATTGGTATTTCGAGGTCTAGATAGGCCCCACAATTGCCCAGTTCACCAGTAAGTCCAACTCTGGCTGCACCGCCAGACAATATGATGCCGTCCAACTCACGTAATTCACTCACTGGAGTCGTATTCTCGATGATTTGGGTGTCTACTTTCAAGTAGCGGAGCATGCGCCATTCACGGTGAGTCCACTGACCGCCATTATCGACCACGTCAATAATCAGTGGCTTGTCAAGCATTACAACACCTCTGCAACTATCGCATTTCGGGCGTGTTTGAAGGATTGGACACACAAATAGGTGTAGACTGAACCAGTAACAAAGAGCATCAGCATTGACACTGAGGCGTAATTCAAACCATCTGAAATAACCATAAAAAAGCGAGTCCCTAAAAGTGCGCAGAAAACACCGAGGAGAACCGCAATATGCATCCATATTTTACGCAGATCAGGTAAAACACTAGTCAAAATTCCGCATACTAAGATCGGTGCCCCGACAAAAGAAGGGATATATGAGGTAAACGAGTTTGAACCCGATAATACCGATACTGCGATGCCCCAAACAATCAGCATTGCACCATATCCGATAGTTAGGTTTGCCATCGTAAGACCAAGCGGCTTGTATTCGTCTGCCATAGTGTATGCTTTAACTGAATATCTAAAATTGCTTTGAGAGATTTGATGAATGATTATTTTCTGGATTATATTGGTCGACATGGATATAACAGTCATTCCAGAAGGTTGGCCGGGCAATATTTGGCTTGAAGGCAAAACCATTGTTCACCTACAAGAGGGTCAAGAAAGACCCTCACATATGCCACGTGGTCCGGCAAAGAAGACCGGCGGTGGATTTTTGAATCCAGCAATGGCACCATCAAGGACCAGATCGGTTTTGTTACTTAAAGACGCTTTACAGCACAATTGGTTAACCAGTCCAGAAAAACCGGTTAGAGCGTTTGATGCCCTGTGTTCTACTGGGGTGAGGGTTAGGCGCTGGCGGAATGAAATTCCCGACGAATTCCAACCAAGACTGCGTATTACCGGGAATGATTTGAATGATTTCGCCCTGTCGTGGGCGATTAACTCACACAATAATAACCTCCCAGCCTATACCGAAAATATCGAAATGAATCATGATCGTTATGGCTCTATGGTTCAGCGCGTACCCGTCAATGGTATTTACTTCCAAAAGCTGGATGCAAAACTAGCAATGGCAGACGCATCATATCAGTGGATAGATATCGACCCGTTTGGTTCACCAGTGCCGTTTATTGACTCCGCTATCCAGAGCCTCGCCAGAACGGGAGTCTTAGAGGTCACGGCAACTGACACAGCGGCACTCACTGGTTCATCATTAAGCTCACAAAAGCGGCGATATGGTGCGCAGGGAATTGTCGATGATTATGCTCATGATGATGCAGTACGAGTATTACTGGGACTGATAGCAAAAACTGCGGCTATGCATGACAGAGTCATCAGGCCAATCTTATCTCTGTTTGATGGTCACCATGTCAGAGTGAGCGTGTTAGTCAAAACATCAAAGGAAGCAGCATCGAATTTCCAAGAGCAGTTGGGCTATCGACTGAGGACTGAAAATGTGCCTTATGAATTCATCAAATACCCTAGTGCTGAACAGATAGATTTGGCCAGTGGACCGCTGTGGATTGGGCCGTTGATGGACAAGGAGATAGCCGGACGTTTAACCGAAGAGTGTGTCATTGGCACCTGCCTACCAACCGAAATAGAATTGGCTGAATTAATCGATAAGGGTCTTGAATGGAGTGACCAAGATATTGAACATGCAACCCGAGAAATGATAAGAAGCGTGAGGCATATTTCTGCTGCTGCTGACTTGCTTAGTCGCGATCATCTGTTATTGAGTTTGAATTCAATGCCGCGTCTAGCGGGCACCAGGGGAGCACCAAAATTGGATGATGTGATAAGTGACCTTATCGAATTGGGACACGGTGCTGCAAGGTATCCTGACATGGAACCAATGTTTGTAACTGATGCTGGATTTGATGAGGTAATTGCAGTATTCAGAAAATACCATTTTGATTAACCGAAGGACGGGTCAATAAAATCATCCTTCTCGTCCGGTGCGGGCAACATCGTCATTGATTTCTCGAATACTTCGCGCACACTATTTTCGATTTCTCGAGCATTTTCAAGCAACTCAGTGAGAGGTATTTCTAATCCGGTTAAGTCACACACTGCTTCAATTGCTAATGCGGCTGCACGCGCATCGGGATACATCGGACTGGCTTCGGCTAATAGTGCAGTTACATCGATACCTAGACGGTCCCCCTCGCCAAGAAGAAAACCGGTTATACCGGCAACAATGCCTTGTTGTATCGGTTCAATGCCAGCGCTTTTCAAATCACTGCGAGCCTGCTCAGATGAACCCACACCATACAGCTCGCCGTGATTGAGTTGCTTCTCCGGCGAAACTATACCGTCGATTATTATTAGTTTGTCAAAACCTCCTTTAGTATACCATTCAAGAACTGTAGAAGCGAACATGATATCTTGTTTGTCCTGGAATTTTATCTCCGAAGTAAACACGCCAACTCCTAGCCCTTGATAGACACGAACTGGATGTTTAGGTATCTCATCCTGAATTAGGGCAACTGCTGGAAAATCGGCATTGAGAACCGTGCCCAACTGATTGAGTTTTAGTGCTCTGATAATATGTGAGGCAGCAATTACCCCTACCATACCGGCAGTAGTAAATCCGGCAATAGCAATACCTCCTGTTGTTGGATCTGCGCCACTTTTCAACACTAACGCATAGCCTTTAAACCCGGGTTCTGCCATACCAATCAACACCTGCGTCGGGTAATTCCTTTGAAAAGACTACTGTAAACTACGCTTGAAAAAACTTTGTTCAATAAATCATTGTAAACAGTTATCAATATCACACGCTTGGAGTAGCCCGAGAATAATGTCTGGGCTGGTTAAAATCTCGATTCAAGTGGGGGAATTTGAGTTTGAGAGCGAGGGCTCAGAATTAGAAGTTGATGAAAAATTTACGCAATTCAAAGAAGAAGGGTTCTGGAACATTATCAAGGAACGCTTAGAAGAAGCAAAAGATATGACAGTCGATGCAACCAATGCTAACTCACAACAAAAATTGATTCCAGAGAGAGGGATGAAATTCCGTACACTGGTAGAGAATTGTAGCCTCGAGGGGAAACCCGAACAGGTTTTGGGAGCATTACACTTTTTACGCGACGTCGAGGGTTTAGACGATTGCCCGCCCAGAGTAATCAATGCCCTATTCGAAGAAGCGAGTATTGAACCTCCGGGTAATTTATCATTATACATAAATCGACTTAGAGAGAAGGGTTTCCTTACCATCGCCAAACAGCATGGCGACAAGAATAGATTTGCCGAGTTGACAGAAAGCGGGCGAAAACATCTTGAAACAAAAGCAAAAAACTGAGGGCTGCTAATGGTAATGTCAGGCAGCCCGGATGACCCGCGTGATAATGTCGGAGAACAAGCGGAAGTTCTCGACTGGTCATATCAGAATAAGGCCAGGGTTTTGCTTAGAAAAGGCCGCCATGCCGGCTCCAATTTCAAACGGGCAATTCTTGATGGTGCGGATCTAACCGAAGGAGATTTCTCGAACTGTAATTTTCACCGCGCTTCGATGGTCGAGGCTGATTTGATGAAATCGGCATTCGATAACGCTGATTTTCGTGGGGCTGATTTGAGAAAGGCCAGATTAAACCTATCAAATTTCAATAATTGCAAATTTGCAGGGGCGGACCTTAGAGGAATACGAGGTAAATACGCTATTTGGCGCGGTAGTGACTGGTGGAATGCAACCTTAGACGAAAGTCTGGAAAAGGCGCTGAAGAAGAAATGGCCCAAGCCAGCTAGTGAATGAATGCTTCACTCCGCTTCAGTAAATTCAGTGTCTTTGACTAACTTGACGCGAGCCGAGCCGTCTGTCAGAGCAGCTCTAGATCGAGCATTAATTAACGGCAGAGCGGAAAATGCACCACACAAGAACATACAAGTTCCACAGAGGTAGACATATATTTCATATGTCAATAATAGAGCTCCGCTGAGATTGTCATCTGAAGCAATCCTGACTAAGTGGCTACCATACAAGCCTGAAATAAAACCAATTACCGCACCAGTTGTTGCTATTTTAGGACCTGAACTATACAATCTGTACAGATTAATCGAGCCAACAATAACTAGTAGACCCGAAATGGCCAATCCAATTGCTCTGATAAGATACCCTCCTGAGTCTCTTGCATCATCGTGAAATTGCTGATATTGTTCATTGGTAATGGGAATATCTGACTGACTATTTGGTGTTTCCAGCAGTCGTTCAACATCTGCATCCGGAATATCCGCCAAATTATGCGATTGATAATCTGTATAGGCTAAGAATAGTATCAGTATTCCACCCAAAAACAGTAGCATTGCAATGGTTTTCGGCCCTCGCCTATCAGGTTTTACTGGGATTACATCCCAATCGTCATCAGGAACTGATCTCTCATCTTCATCCATTATAATAGAAAAGTCAAATTGTTTCTCGCTAATAATAACACCTCACAAAGTATGTTTTGTTAGTCCAGAGGACAGCCACTCTGGAATTTTTATTGAGTGGAGATTATCCATGTCAACGCATACCGTTACCTGTGTTGATGACCACAAATGAGTTTTATCTTGATTGTAAAAGTCATATTGCCACGTACACGATTTATTACCGACCTTTGCAATACTAATTTCTGCAGTCACCGTATCACCATAACGCAATGGATGAAGAAAATCTGTTGCAACATTGACAACGGGAAAGCCAATTCGGTGCTCTTGTATTATCTCAGGGTATGAAACACCGCACATCAACTCCCACGCCTCCTCAAAAAAGCGATGGGCTAAATCGTAAATCCTTGGATAGTATGCAATGTTGGCATTATCTATCATTGGGTAATCAACTCGCCTCTCCAAGGTCACGGCCATGGTGCTACCAATTGCGGTGTCATGATGAATCCTTGTATCGAGTTAGATGTCAACCCGTTGCGCTTATATTGAATACTCAGGTCGCCTACAATAAGGCCCCATAGTGTAGCTTGGATATCACACTGGTTTGCGGAACCAGTAACCCGTGTTCGAATCGCGGCGGGGCCGCCAAATAACCGACTACAATTTCCAAGATTTTATGGGCCAATTATTTGTTTCAGCTAACTTCGCCATTTTTTTTCCGGGATTGATCGCAACTGGATTCCCGGTCACACTCATGAACCAGGTATCAGCCATTGTATTGCCATAACCATAGCATTGTGCCAAGTCATGATTATTTTTCTCAGCATCCTGTTCGACTACGGGGACCTTACCTTTACGCCTAGGTACACTCCAGCCAATTTCTGAGCCAGATAACACTCCTCGTCGTATTTGTGGGCCGCAACCATACACATCATCCATTTGCAATATCTCTGCCATCGCTTCTGCCATAGGAGCTATCGTTGCAGTTACAAGAACACACCGATGACCTTGACTGCGATGCCATGCTAAACATTCTTTAGCCTCTGCCGGAATCTTATCTTGTAGTTTATCTTTAGCAATCTTTGTCGAGTAGCTTTCCAACACCTGCCACGATGCAAAGGCAAAGTGTCCTCTGTTACGGGCAGCATCGTAGAATGATCGCCCCCGAAGAAGATTACCAATCAGTCCAGCAGTCCACATTACTGTCCCAATAGGGATTCGCCAGGGGCGCCGTTTTGCCAAGCCTGCCGTGAGTGCTTTTTCACTGGATGAATCAAGGAGAGTGCCATCAAGGTCAAAATATGCCGCAATCTGGCCACTCATTGATTATGCCTCCAATCAATCATACATGAGTGAAACGGCTTGTTCAAGCGGGTAAATGGCTATTTGTGGACCCTGGTCCTATCGCCATAGACCCTTCTCCCTGCCTTGTGATCTTGCCACCATGTCAACTTTTCAGCAAGGTTGCGCGATATAAAAAACCCCACTTTACGTGTTGTTAATCCGTGATTACGCATGGCTTTATCATGCGAAAGATTTGCCACTATTGATTGAGCTGAACAACCATGATTCGCCAACACAAAACTGGTAATTTCAGCTTTCAACCGTTCAAACCGTGCTCGTTTTTGTGAGCCCTGTCCCACTTGTTTCTGTTTCATGAAACAAGAAATCAAAGTTAACCCATATGAAAGAAATGGTGGTTATCCCATGACCCAAGCGATCATAAAAAATCTACTGATTGGGTGGTTTTCCAGTTGGCGGTTGCCAGTTTCTTTGCTTTACCATCAGCGATTATTGGATTTATTTTACCTAGACTACCGTGCATCCCGTGCACTTGGAACTTAACTCGCAGTTCTGCTACTCTATCCCTTTGTAATACCTCTAATTCTTCATCCGAAAGCTCAACAGAAGCCAGTTGATCACCGCTGATAATATCAGAGATCTGGAACACATTGCCGTTACAGGATAAGGATGGTCTGAAATCCCAATCATCGGGGTGATTCATCCAGACAGAAACATCTACCGATAAATTATCACGGATGTTAACTCTGCTAATCTCAACCGTGTCGACCATGCTATCAATCACCCCGATTCAATAGATGTAGATTATAGTTTCATCTTACAGTTAATCTAAACAGCGATCTCAGTTAGTATTGGAACTTGTATTTCTATCACTACCTCAAGAGTCCAATCGTTACCAGGGTCAGGGTCAGGTAATCCTTCAAACAGTGGGTCGGGGTCTGCCTGCTGGGCAAAGATAGTCCAAGTCCAGTTGCCTTGTCCGTTGCGATATCCTGGTTTAGCCAATAATTGCTGGAGTACATCATCAGCAAAATCAGCGGTATATGTTCCATCTTCACCAACCGGATTGATACCAAAACGGTCTAACTCTGCTTTCGAGGTTTCATTGGCCGTGATGTTTCCACCCTCTGTCTTGGCAGACTTACGATATCCGTCATCAAATATTTCAAGCTGCAAAGTAAAATTATCCTGGGGGCCTAATTCTTGATCAAGCTCTAACACGGCTTGGAAGGAGATTATTCTTCCCTCTAAGCCTGGATTGATGGTTTCTTCCCAAGAGGCCCCCTGTTCCAGATACCCGTCCCAGCTAAGAGCGATTTGCTCAGTTCGCCACTCAACTTCAAAAGTTCTGGTCGAGATTTCAAGTTCAAATGAGGTATATTGAGACGCACCATCGCCGTCAGAGATTGTTAAGCTACCCCGTTTTGTTCCTGACTTGTTTGTTGGTAATAGAACGGTGGGTGTTATTGCATCTGCATCATTTCTGTTATCCCCATCGTTATTGGTGTCTTCAGACCAATCTAAGTCCCATGAAAACATCAATTCCTTGCCCTCAGGGTCATAACTTTCCGAAGCATCGAGTAGAGCTGATTCGCCAGCCTTGACGCTTTCAGGAACAGTAAGATCGAGTATTGGAGCACCGTTAACAACTATGTTAACGCTAATCTGATCTTCACCACCACCACTGTTTTCAACAGTTAACGTAACTGTGTAAACACCAAATCTATCATAAGTGTGGGAGGTAAAACCAATAACTGTTTCCGCAGTTTTACCGTCACCAAAGTTCCATTTGAAATCGGTAACAACGCCTTCAACTGCTTCAGAATCCCTCGCATCGAGTGTTATTGTCTCGCCTTCTTGAATGAACAGTGGGTAGGCTTGAAGGACCGCTCGAGGATTAACTGTTGACTCAAATGCAACGCAACCAGCCAGCATGACTGATAAGACCATCAGCGAAGAAAGGAACAATGACTTTGCCTTGCATCTTGCCGTCATATCCGTGACTAAATTCTTCACACTTCTAATAGTATGCATTGTACCACTTCGATTTGTATCGAATCTCGGTGCTCGGGAAAAACCGACTAGAAAGTTACTTCCTCAGGAATGTCACCAATTATCTCAGCATCTTCTAAATGTTCTGTGATATCATCCAGTGATTCGTGCTCAATAACATTTAGTTCGGTGTAATTCGACATCTCGGCTTCATCAACGACCAGTTGCTCAATTTCAACGTCGCCTGCATCATACTCCGAGACTAACACGGGTTGAACCTCACCAACTGTATCGGTCTCTTCTGCTAGTAGTTCATCGAATACCTGACTGCTGATTTTGTCTGCGAGAGCCAAAAATTCCGCATTATCCGCTTCTTCAGCTGTGGTTTCTTTTTGGTCAGGCACAGACTCACCTTTAGAAGAGTTCTCAAATAGCCCCTTGAATTTGTCTTTCAGCCCCATAAAGTAAACCACATGTTGGAATCATTCTAATTTTGCCGCTAATTGTTAATCGTGATATTCAATAGGTAGCAACGAGTGCTGGCATCCATGGGTCACGAATTCCTTGCCGGTGAATCTGTATTGGCGTTCGACCTCGAAACTACTGGAATCTCGACTAATACCGACAGAATCGTCCAGATTGCACTGGTTGGCTCGAATTCTGTCGGCGAAGCTGTCCACTATGAGACCCTCGTAAATCCTCGCAGACCAATTCCCGCGGGCGCTAGCGGCGTCCACGGAATTTTCGACAGCGATGTGAAAGGTCAACAGGACTTCCAGCATCATGCAGATCAGATACATGAACTAATAGAAAATTCAGTGGTAGTTGGCCACAATATAAGAAAATTCGACATGCCCCTACTAGAGAATGAGTTTCGCAGGATAGGTCGGTTACCACCGAAACCGAAAGCAATGATGGATACGCTTGAAATTGTCAGGCGGGTAAAACTTGGTAGGCCACATAATCTTGGCAGCCTTTGCCGTCGACATGGCATATCATTGGATAACGCTCATACTGCAGCAGCGGACGCTGCAGCTTCTTTACTGCTGTTTTGGCGGTTAACAACCAATCACGCGTTGATGTTTCGCAACTCGCTAGAAGAAATCGAACGCTGGCTGATTCATGGCAAATTAACGACCGATGATTCAAACCTCGGAAGGGGGTTGAACGATTTGGAAATGCTTGATTCTCTAGGCAAAATTAGAATTGATGATGGACACTATGTTGTTGCTTTCGGTCGCCATCGTGGGCGGCATTTGACTGAAGTTGCTCGACTTGACCCCTCATACATCAACTGGTTGTTATCTCCCTCAGGGATCGAAGACGAAGCAGCTAGAGAAAAACTCAGAGAATTTCTGTCATAGGTCCTTCCTTGTATATTCCTCACCGTCTGGTATCGGTGACCACGGTAACACGTCACACCAATGTCCAACGCGCCACGAGTTACGATTGGTCATTGCAGACCCGAGGTATATTGGGCCATGATGACCTCGTTCCAACAACTCCTCTAAGGCCTCTTTACCACGATTGTCAAATTTTGCTCCGGTCCTAATGCCAGTCGGCATAACTCCGCCATCACTGTCTCTTGGCTCGCATAATTCAATCACGGCTGAACCACTAGCCTGATCGTAGTTATGCAATAGTACAACAGCATCGGAGAAATCGCTTTTGTGTAGGGTATTGTTTTGGTGGCGCCATTGCCACCAATGTGGGCACCACGCTTTCCAATCACAAAACCCACCACAACTACCCTCGCCAATGTTGGGCGTTAATGGTACTTTGCCTGGTTTAGTTGCCTGCCACGCAGCATAAGCATCATCAAGGACATTTTCCCCCTCAGCCGTCCATTTAGTCGAGTCGCTGGTATACCACCCCTCAGTTCTTATCGGGGGGCCATTTGGATTATTATCTCGTAAAATATCACGATAAAGTCTGAGTTGGCGGTTAACTTCAAGCTTCAGACTATCTTTTGGTGCACGACCGGTTTTGAGATCCGCTACCAGCCAGCCTAACATCTTGCCATTGGTGTCGACGTCTGCCATCAACAAGTCAAGCCGGCCCATCAATTTACCATCCTTGGTCTTCAGTTCGCCTTCGACTGCTATGGTAAGGGATTGAATTTTACGCCAGAGTGCCCCTGTTATTTTGTCCTGTTCAAGGCCAACGATACCAATATGTTCGAGTAACATCCTTATTGCGCCTTTTTGGTGATTAATGGCCTCTTTCCATTTATCTTCTTTCCATTGTGGTCGACGTGGTGTGGCATGAAAAACGGCTTTTTCTTCTTCCCACCGTAACTTGAGTAACCGCTCTCCTTCTTTCGGTAACCAACCGTCTTGGCTATTACCGATGTGCGAGTAATCCTCCTGTAATAGATCCTCGACAGACGCGTGTACTGCTGTCCCCAAAGATGCTGCCATACCGGCTTTCCTTGGCAGCCTCTGCCGGCTCAACCAATACATTCGCGGGCAGGTCTCAAAGCGGTTCCAAGAAGACGGTGAAATCATGTGGGAAACTTCTTCTCCGCCTGCTCCTGACATAAACCTCCCTAACCGGCAAACATCATCAAACCACCGACCCGTCAAACGATGCAAGCGTTCATACATCGAACTGAGGTAGGGCTATCTATGCAAGGACCTAGTGTGAGAATAAATGCAGAAGTATCGACTGAAAATGCGCTAGTTGTTGCCTGCTTCCCAAGTGTTGGTATGGTATCAAGCGTTGTTGCTCATTTTTTGATTGACCACCTCGAATTAGAATTCATTGGTGGAGTAATTGATCCAAGGTTGCCGGTGCTTACTTTGGTCGATAAAGGCGTTCCACTGCCCCCAATTAGAGCCTACGCAGGCAAACCTAAGTGCAACATTGAAGGCTGTGACCAAGTTATTCTGCTCATGAGCGAATTGGTTGTCCCAGAAGCACTTGCTCACGATATTGTATGGGCAATGTTTGAATGGTCTAAAGAACAGAAAATTGTCGCTGGTGTAGTCATTGATGCCTTTGCCAAACACGGCATGAAAGGTAACCTAAACGGCAATGAACCGGTAGTCGACTATGAAGATACAGAGGGTATCGACGTGGTGGGTATTGGCGCTAACGAAAAAAGCCGTAAGCGACTTGAGGAAATGAATGTCCCGCTATTACAACAAGGCGTCATTAAGGGAATCAATGCATCGATTTTAGGCGAGGCACGTCGTCGTGGACTCGATTTGATGTCAATAATGGTCGAAGCCGACCCGCGGTTCCCAGATGCTCGAGCCGCAGCAACTCTTATTGAAAATCTCAATAATTTACTGCCATCGATTGACTTGCCACATCAACCACTCATCGAGGAGGCTGAATTCCTAGAGTCACAATTACAAGCCATGATGGATGGTGCGAACATCACTCAAGATGCGCAGCCGAGTAACTCAATGTTGTATGGCTGAGCGATTTCTCAATCCCATAACTGCCAACATAGTTGCGGTCAAACCTGTGAACAGAACAATACCTGTTGCCCACATCGGCATGAGTAAAATAGTATCAAAAGACAGATTGAATATATCGAATAATGACTCATTTCTGGAGAACTTACCGCCTAATGACGCAGTCAATAACATCATGCCGCTAGCACCCAGCCCTGCTGTAGCCTGAGTTAGTGACGATCGCTTGTTCGCCCAAACCTGTTGGCCAATTGTGTATCTAGCATAGAGAACCGATAACGCTAGGCCCGCTGCTGTCATTGAAAGAAACATCTTGTTGATTAGAAGTGGTGAGCTTACATCAGATCCGGGGGACGAGGCAATCCCCGTCATAATGGCAAATGGTGTAGCAATCAATCCAAAGCCGAGCGCAAAATGTCCGGTGTTATCAGTGATTTGAGATATTTTTTCTGTGCTAAAGAAATTGAATGCTTGTAAGGCTTTAATCAAAAAACAAATCCCAGCCATTGCAAATGAACCAACGACTAATTCAGTCGTAATAACGTGAAATGTCGCGGATGAAATCACTTTGATTCCTCCAAATATTCGTGGCCATACCACTTCCATTGTTCGAGAGTCCAACCTGGTGGTAGACCTCCTTCTGGGAGTGGTGCGATTTCGCCGTCTTCCAGTTCATTGAAACTATCTGATTGGTCAGATACAACCAGTTGTTGAGATTGTTGTGCTGTGCTAAACCTATTGTGTAAAGTCAGCACTAAGCCGATAAAAAATAGACCTAAAGCCATGGATTGCAAGTAAACCTGCAATTGATCAACAATTAATGCAGGTTCCTGCGCGGCAATTCGAAACCAAGGTGTAGTTTGGGTGGGCCCATCGCCTTGCATTATCGCTCGCCATTCGATTATCGAGGGCTGCAGCGCAGCAGGGAGCTCAAAATACCATTGCTCTTCATCAACGCTCGTTGCATTGACGAAAATCGATTCACCATCGACTAAACGCCATTGAATCGTCATTGCCTCTACATCTATCGTTTCTACAAGCATAGTAGTATTCTCACCGATGTCACGCGTTATTGCTGGTGAGTAATCGCTAGCTAACCGAGGCAGATTTTCTGGTACGTTTTCGGCACTAATTGTCAGGCCGTTACTGATGCCGAAATATGGTGTATTTTCGCTGCCATGATGAATTGAAAGATAAAAATTGGTCGGTTGAAGGGTCTCTGGCTTGATTGTCCATGATACCACATACTCACTAGACAAGGATGAGCCACTCAGTTCGATGTAATTGTTAGCACCACCATTCTGGTCGGAAATTACTCTCCAGCCAGCGTCCTCAGGCAAATCGCTGTGACCGGTAGTATCGGTGATTAGGAACAATCCAACCTTATCGGATGAAGAGAATTGCACGCCGCTGACTTTAGCAGTCACTGAGACTGGTAAATCAAGGTAAGCAGCACTGTCCAGAGTCAATTCTAACAGTGCCGGTGAGGTTTGGTTTTGTGAGGCATCACCGTGGCATGCACCCCCACATTGCATGTCAAAATTACCATCTCCAACCCCGCCGGGATTAGCCCCCCCTAGTGAGGTGAATCCTAGGAGAATTACTATGCTACACAGCACGGCAACTCTATTCATCTGACTCCCTCCTTTGTAGCAAGCCAAGAGATATTACGCCAATACTAGCGATGAGAAGCATCACGCCCAGCACAAAACCACCGGTGTCAGAAACACTGCTAGTAGAATCTGTCAAGATGGCGACATCAAAATCGACGATTGAGGTTGAGCCAGCGATCAGCGTTTGATTGTCAATGACGGGATTTATTGTGTACGAGGTGGGGCCAGCTATAATTGGTTTGTCGGTGAAGGTATATTCGGATGTTACAGCAACCTCTTCACCGTTTCTTAAAATCGCAAATTCTGCTAAATCACCGGTCCACTGCCAGGTTAATTCCACTCCTGTTGGTTCATTTGATGCAATTAGTCCTGACGCTGAAGGCCCTTGGCTGGTTTGAATAACTCTGGTGGTGGTAGCTGTCAAACCTAGATCGTCCTCAACGGTAAGAATAATGCCTATTGTCCCACTACCAATTATTTCTATTTGCTCGCCAATGAGGCTGACTAAATTACCACTGCTATCCTGATACTCCCACAGGTAGTTGACAACTACGCCATCGTAGTCAATTGATTTTCCCCCATCAACCAGAATTATCTCACCGTCCCACAAATTTGTCGATAATACCTCAATACGTGCTGTTGGTACGAGATTATCAATTTCAAGAGTGTGAATAAATTGTTGTGGAGGTCCGTCATTATCATGGTAGGCGATAGTGAGTGTCCAGGTCTGTCCAGCACCAAAATATGCTGCAGGAACTGTGGTCATATTATCCAAAGTGCCCTCTCTGAAACCATTCCTCAACCAGTAAATTGTTGAGTCCACCGAGTCGTTATCTGCATCGGTAAACAGTGGGTCAATAGCCAATTGAGTTAACTCGGTATTGACAAAAGTGAGATTATCAGGTATCTCATCAATAGAAAGGACTGGTAAACTATTCTGCACAACAACAACTACCTCTGAATTAGCCTGACTAAAGGATTCACCATCATTGGCTTTAATCGACACTGCCCAAATATCGCCCTTAGCAGTATACTGCGCTGGAAGTGGATTTACCCCGTTAAATTCAGTCTGTATGACACCGTTTTTTGACCAGGTAATGAGCGGATTTTCCAGTGGGTCTCCATCAGCATCACTGAAACTGTATTCGGCTAATATGTCGTCACTGGTATAAACCTCAATCGGAGTAATTGTTAATGATTCAACAATCGGGGGAGTGTTCGCAATCGATACGGTTTGCTGATACCAGGATGACCAATCCTTGCCATCATTGACTCGTATTTTTGCTTCCCAAACCTGGCCCTTTGCGGTCGCTTCGGAAGG
The DNA here is from genome assembly GCA_013329355.1 of Candidatus Poseidoniaceae archaeon. GTDB lineage: Archaea > Thermoplasmatota > Poseidoniia > Poseidoniales > Poseidoniaceae > MGIIa-L1 > MGIIa-L1 sp9354u. The sequence continues at coordinate 15,354 of DUKK01000017.1, forward strand.
TATGGTAACAGAATCATAAACAGTAGGTATACCGTCCATTAACCACTCGATTTGTGTGGTTGTTATGGCATCATTTTCCTGATCCTGTGTGGTATAAACTAACTGTAAATCATCACCGGTTAACGGTTGACTTGGTGAAATGGCAATAGTTGAAATTTCTGGTGGGTTATTGACGTCTGCTATTTCACCGACTGTCATAATTTGTGAGGACCGCGTAACCATATCATCACCATCACTCACCGTAACCTCAACACGCCACTCATCACCCTCTCGAGTAGCTATCGACGGAATAGTCGTATCATCATTAAATTCGACAGCCATAACACCATCGAGATACCACCGAATCTCAGTGGTGAGGATATCTTGATCATCGTCACTTGTTGAGAAAGCAGCGGTCAAATTATCGGTTTCCTCGGGAGATGAGGGAGTAATTGTTGGCGTTGTTAATGTGGGAGGAGTGTTGATTATTGTCACTGTATTGCTCGATACCACGCTACCAAAGTCGTCGCCATCCGACGGTTTAACCATAGCATACCACTCTTGGCCTTTCGCAGTTTCACTAGATGGCACTGATAAACCAACTACTGTGCCTTGAGGTAAGGCCTGTGAGTCTCGGTACCAAGTAATTTCACTCCCAGACTCTTGGTCATTATCAGGGTCGCTAAATGAATAACTCAGTGTTAGGGTCTCCATGGTTACTGCATTGTTTGGTGACAGCAGCACATTAGCAACTGATGGCGGATTATTTGCTGGGATATTTTCGGGAATCTGAACCATACTGGTTGCCCAACGGTCGCCACTAGTGCCACCATTTCCATTGCTTGTCATGCCCGCTACTTCGAATGTAACCAATCCTGCACCTTGACTGGGAGCGCTCCAGTCGAAACTCCACGAACGGTAACTGTTACCAGCCATGGTATGAGTTGCGCTATTGCCCTGATTGTTGACTTTTACCAGCGTCTGACCTGCACCAATACTGACTGTCCCTTTGTTAACCTCGAGCGAAAATCCTCCGCCAGAACCTGATACGCCCCCCGTTACTGAAACTGTTAGTTGATACAAATCGCCGGCATCATATGATGTTGGTAAGCCAGAAATCCCTACGCTTGCTGCAGTTGAGCCGGTCTGTGAGTGGCAGTTACAACCATATGCGCGGTTATAGACTCCCCCTTGATAGCCACTTATCGCTGGCACAAATAGTAGCAATGCAACTATTGTGACAGCAACAATGACTCTGCGCTGACTCATAATATGACTATTCCATTGCACTATTGAATATTTTGTGATAAATGCGCAAACAAACAAGCGTTAGAAGTCTAATAGCGATTTCTGCGAATCGATTGCAACATTACTAGAATTTGTATCTCCAAGCGGCTTAGATTGCGCTGGGTTATCAAGCGCGCTGAGCAGTTGTGCTTCAGTCCATACGGTAACCCCTATGGATTGTGCTTTTGTTAGTTTAGAGCCGGCATTCTCGCCTGCGATTAGGACATCTAGTTTTCCTGATATCGACCCAACTACTTTTCCTCCAGCACCCTTGACCATCAATTGAATCGCCTTACGCGGTTGACTCAACGTTCCAGTTATGCAAAAAGACATTCCCTCAAAAGTTCCCTCGGATATCACCTCTGGCTCTGCTTCTAGCACTAAATGCCCAGCTAAATCCGTAATCAAGGCACGCCTTAATTGCAGACCGTCTC
>DUKK01000080.1 GCA_013329355.1 Candidatus Poseidoniaceae archaeon
GATAATCGACTAAGTCACCGCTATGACAATTAAGTTGGTCGTTGAGGTTTACCGATTTTTGCCCGTTATCCATTTCCACAACATCTTCTGCCAAAGCATCCTTTCGACCTATTATTCTCAGGTCTTCTTTGAGAGCCTCTCGACAATACCTATCATCATCTAATGGGACATAGATTAACGAATAATTCTCTTCGAGGGCAACTTGGTAAGGGGCAAATTCCCCTTGCCCCCAGTGGTCTTCCCGATAATTCGTTGCGATTATTCGACCAAGTTTCCAACCTTGCTCGCCAAGATTACACATCACTAATGTACCTACTTCAAATCGAAAATTGTTCATTTAGCACCCGCCTAACAGCGATTAACTGTATACAATGTTTGCAAAATTTTCAGATTATCAATTGTTGTATCAATTAATACAAGATGGTTATTTGACTATTGGAGTCAGTCTTCGTCTTCAAAGATTACCGGGTCTCCGCTTCCGCCGGGTGCTGCAGGCCGATCGGTATCGACTTCCATGCCAGGTTCAATTACCGTTTCTTCAACATCAAGGCTTACTCGACCACCGTCCGCTAAATTAGCCATGTCGTCTAAGTCCGGCGTGGAAAGTTTACGTTCAACGTTGGGTGAATTTGCGTAGGCTTCACGTTTCATTTCTCGTTCGTCATGGCCCCGCACAAGTGACAGAGAATCGGCAAATACGCGACCAACAACCTCTCTAGTGCGTTCACCTCTGCGAACGGAATCTAATTCATTTGACATAGATTCTCTAATATCTTCGAGCTCTCTTAGCTCAGCCGTTCTGTCCTGTAATGCAGCCTCAATATCACTCATCGTCAGAGACATTTGCTGAATTCGCTCATCCCTTTCAAACACGTCACTATGTAGGCGACGTTCTCTGCGGCGTAGAGATTCATATTCTCGGTTTCTTTCTAACAACCGACGTTTGAGCTCTTCAATCTGCTCAACTAAGTAATCATGTTCTGCCGAGACCGAACGCGGTCCTTGCATAACCCTCTCTAACTGCTCTTCCAGTTCTGTAAGCCGATTATCGCGGGCGTCGAGCAGCCCACGCAGACGGTCTGCAATATCGCGTAATCTCTGGCGCTCTTCCTCGAGTGCTTTGTTTGCCGAGACCTCGACTTCATATTGCTTAGTCATGCTATCTACCTGCGACTTGAGGCTCCGAACCTCGTCTGCAGTTACTGATGTCAACCCGGCATCCGCAGCTCTTTCGAGGGCCTCAACCATTTGTGAGATTCTACCTTCCATCTCTCCAATGACGTCATCTTGTTCAGAAGTAAGAATTCTCAAAGCCTCAACATCCTCTTCCATCTTGAGTTTTTCTTCGTGCGATATGGAGGATTGTTGAGCTGCGAGATCCTGTCTGGCATCCGATAGTAATCTTTCTAGATGAACCAGTTGGCTGTTTTTTTCCTCCAGTTCGGTTTCTAGGTCATTCATTCTGGCAACTTCGGGGGCGATCATGTCCTCTCTTTCTGCCAAATCGAGTTCTAGAACTCTTAGTCTCTGTTTTACAGATACTACCTCGTCATTGCGCTTAGCTAATTCATCCCAAGCAATCAGGACCTCCTCAACCAGTTGCTCAACGGGGTATCCCTGCAACATACCTTCCAATGCTGCCCGTTCTTCTGATGAGTTGTCACTCACCCGTTTTATCCCGCTAGGCGACGAGGAACCGACTGTCATACGACGCCTATCGGTAATTAACCACTCTTGAACTTTCCCAATCATTTAGGGTCCATTAGGCCGTATTGTCGACCTTATGTCAAAAACCGTCAAGTGACTTAATTGATTGATGTATACATGTCATCGGGCATCTCTCCCGCCAATTTCAGTGCGCCGTTTGCGACGCTATTAATTGCGTCTTCGACACACCAAACGTTGACATCGCCGATATCTGCGATCTCTTCGGCCATTCTTGCTGCGATACCATCGATTAATGACCCTCCTCCTGAGAGTATTATGTTGTTTCTCAGCACCGGCTGGTATTCAGGATCGGCAGTCGCAACAATTTTCTTGATTGCGTTACTAATTAGCGGGACTATGGTTTCACATGCTTCAACAATTAGGTCGCCAATATCAACAACTTGCTTTTTCCCCTCGACCGATAACTCTACCATTACTTCTTTGACGTCTTTGCCGACATAAGAGGAAGCCTCTTTCCAGCGGCGTACCATGTCTTTTGTTACTTGTGCGCCGGTGTATTTTTTCTCGACCAACTCCATCAGTGCTAGGTCCAACCAGTCACCAGCCTCTTGGATAGTAATTTGGTCTTCGTCTGAGGGGAACGTTCCGTGGATACGGGCTATGTCGGTTGTTCCAGCGCCTATGTCAACCACAATTGAACCAGCGATTTCTTCGATTCCATAAGCTGTAGCGAATGGCTCTGTAACAACCATAATCGCATTTACTTGACCTCTAAGGGTTGCGACTAGGTTTGACTTATCGGTGAACGACACGTGGCTTGGAGAGCAAATGACCCCAAACACCTCATCATATTCCTCTGGGTCAACTGTCTCCAACAGATGTGATACAAAGGCTTTGGCCGCAGCAAGATTTGCTTCATCATCTTGAGCAACACCGGCAGCCATTGGGCGATACAGGTTGCAGGCAAGCTTGTTCTTCAAGGCATCATTGCCAAATAGCACATCACGGCCGAGAAAGTTTCTCGCTACAGGGTCTTTCGGTCTTCCTACAATAGTCTCGATTGTGTGGCTTGCACCAGCACTTGATGAGATAGTAGATTGGTATGTTCCTAGGTCAATTCCAACATAAAGGCGGTCACTCATTTTATTCACCATCCCCTTGGGGATATCTGACCCAAAACGACATTGAACTTCAAGGTTCACCTTCCGGAGATTCAGCCACCAGTTCGCCTAAATTATGGCAATTATCTCGCAGTCCTTCGGTTTCAACTGATTTAAAGGGCTCACCGGCAGAAAACCTACCATTATCAACAGAAGATTGATTTTCTTTCATCACCAACCAGATACGTTGTAACATTATTGCTACTGCAAATATTGTTAGTAACCCCCAACCGAGTGCTCTGGTTGCACTGGATGCTCCGGCGTCAGAGTCTAAACGATTTGTCGCGGGTTCATGCGAAATTTCTGCGGTAAAGTATGTCTCTGAGTCTAGGTATACAAGGTCATTATTTGCTTCTGGCGAGGCATTGAGGCTCTGCGCAAAATACTGCACGTGTAGAGCGTAACCTACGATATCAAAAATTGGTAAATCTTCGGGAATATTCCAAGTGCAATAGTGGGTGTTATTATCCGTCCTAACCTCATGTGCTGTGCACGTTAATATTGGGAAAAATGAGTAATTTCCGGTTTGATTTAGCATTATTCGTGCACCGGTAAGATAAGGGTCAAAATCATCATCTTTGATCTCCCATCTAACGCGAATGAATTCTGACCAAACATCGCTATCCAAACCCTCTAGACTTATCTCGTCAATGCTAATTTTCGAATCTACCGGTCGACAACCGTGTTCATCAACGGGATAACTGTTATCGAGAATCTCAGTTATACAAACGTCAACATCGTCACCTATACCGTCGCCGTCGCTATCATCAATACAACCGTCCAAATTGTTATCAAAGCCGCTAGCGTTAATACCCGGGCACAGGTCGAACTCGTCCGCTATACCATCACTATCAACATCATCAGGACACCCATCATCATCGCCATCATAAGGTTGTGAATTTTGGTTCGGGCATAAATCTACGGCGTTTGGCAGGCCATCGCCGTCAGAGTCTTCCCAGTTGGTTGAATCACGTATCACTCCCTTTGCCGCTAAAGCAAAACCCACCCGATCCCCGTCTACTCCGACAGTTCCATGGCTATTTCCGGGGGCGACGTAATTTGCAGTGATATCGATGTCTAACCAGTCGACATTGCCCAACTCAGTAATCGGAATTTTTACTCCTAGACTTGTTTCATTTGATTGATTTATTGTTAAATCAGTGAAATTTTCAGCGGGGAAAATACTCGAATAGCCAGAGTGGTTGTATACTTCTCCGACAGCAAAATTCCCATTCGATAGCCTGACCGTCAGCTCAAGACTATCGACCAAAAAAGGTTCAGGTTTTGCCGGAAACGACATCACCACCTCAAAATCTTCTTGTTGGTTAGGCACTAACCGCTTTGTCCAGGTATCACCGGTCTGCAAGAATGGGCCGACAGCCCCAGCACCATTCCACGGGTTTTCAACAAGCTCGCCTAGCCCCCCAATTGCTAACCGTTCAGTTAACCACTCATCGATATCGAATGATGAGCGGTAACTATCATGAATCCAGACATTAGGCGTCACAGGTATCGAATTATTTTCACCTAGTGCAGCTAGTCTATCGAAGTCAATTAATTCTGCAAGAGACAATACGCCCCATCCTGACTGGTTATTTCTCGCATGAGGTTCTCCATCACTCATCAAATCCTGAGTCGCTATAGCCAATACAGACCGGAGCAACGGCCCAGAGGGGGTAAAACCTTCGCCTAATTCAACGGATTTGTTTGTCACATTCGACCAAGTTGGGACAAGATCAGATAGGTTGACAGAATTAACATCCTCATTAGCTCCCAAAATCCAACCCTGCTGTATCATTTGTTGGATAATTCCGGTAAATGATGCAGCCAATGGTGTTGCCATACTTGTGCCACTTGAAACCCTCATAGCATTATTCATCGAATTAGCAAATCCGTCTGCCTTCGCAGAATTTATTGATACTCCTGGTGCCACTGCAAAAATACCGTATGTTCCCTGCTCGGTTGGACCAACAGAGGATGACGACCATAATTCAGGATGAACCCCCTTATTTGTTGCCCCGATGGCAACAACATTTCTACCGTTAGCCGGCTCTAGTAACTGTCCGCCAGTGTTACCCGGCGCAATAAAAGATAACGACCATGGAACTTCTATGGCCCATAAGTCAAAATCAGCCGTCCTATCAGTATATGCTGTGGTATCATCGCCCCACGAATTGGAATGAATAATCCCACCATTGATTGCGTTTTCCAATAATAGTTCTGTAACATTATCAGGAGGCACCCATCCATCCTCTGAAACAATGTCTTGGAAAACCAGCTTAGCCTTGTATGCCATAGTCGATGCATTTCGAGGTTGCTCGCCATTCAACAAACTATACACATCATGGCAAACTAGCGATCCGGCGACGTGGGTTCCGTGTCGGTAATCAGACTCACCAGGGTCATCGCCGCCGTCGATACTATTATTCAACACGATAATTTTGCGATGTTCGGCACCGAAATTACCAACAGTGTCTGCGGTTTCCCTGAAGCAGGAATGGTCTGCATCGATACCGCTGTCTGCAACACCCAAGACGATTCCCTCGCCGTTGAGACCGTAATCCCAATGCGGTTGAGTGTTAGCATATCCGTCTCCCATATATGCCGAAGCAACCAAGTTGCGGCTTTCAGTCGGCAAAACTGGCTCAACCCATAATACACCAGGGACGGCGATAATCGCTGCAATATCGGATTTAGATGTGACTGGTATGGTAATTTTATGCGGCATTACAGAATAATCTACACCTATCAAATCGTCCGCAAACGTACCAATGAGCGCCATATCACGATATATCTGTTCGAAAGCGAAACCTGGTAGACGGGGTTCGAAAAGGATCTTGATCGCCTTCGGTTCATAATCAATTAAATCGAGAGTATATCGCCAATCTCCTTCACCAGCTACGCTGATTGTGAGATTATCATCAAGTTCTAAATCGGAATTCCACCAAGCTAGCAGTTCTGTTTCGCTTAGTAGTCTGAGTGGGAACCCCCCAGAATCAACAATGTTATCCCACAATGATGGATTCCACTGGCCTGAGCCCGAGGTTATCACCGCTTCAAACCACTGACTATCGTGCGCGTTGTCAATGTCAGAAGGCGGTATTTGCGTTGCGTTACTGATGGGCATCAGTAATAGTAAAACCACTAGAAACATGCCCCGCATGAACACGCTCAAGTGCTCAATATTAGTCAATCTCACGCAAGATTAGGTGGATTATTACGCGACGGGAAGTTTAAACCAGCCATGCAAGTCGCCGACTCGATGAAGGCATATCGAGTATCCGGAATAGCACCATTCGGTAGTGTGAGAAACAAGTTCAGCCTTGACCTACCAGCTGAATCAAAAGATGCAGCCGAGCATATGGCGTATTCTATTTTGGGTTCAAGGCACAAGGCGAAACGCCGAGCCATTAGCATTGATTCAATAACCGAGATAGATCCAAGGACCTCAACCGAGCCAAGAATCCTCCATACCTTTAGAGAACAAATAGAGTTGGCGGGAGGACCTATTATGCCAACCAGCGAAGAAGAATAACCGATGACTTTTTCATATCCTCCTTCGAAAAGGAATTGAATGATATGGTCGACCGTAGCGAACTCCAAAACAAGGCCAGAATGGTGGAAAGCCATCGCCAACATTTGGAAGAATTACAGCGCCGAATGGAACAGATAACTAATGTCATAAACGAACATCAGGTAACCGAAGAAATACTGGCGAGATTAATCGGCATGTCACAGTCAAACAATGCTAAAGCGCATGTTTCTATTGGGGCCGGCGTCACACTCAATTACCAGCATTCTAAATCTGAAGAAGGGACCGCGATAATCGATTTAGGTGCGGGAATCTTTGGTGAAAGAAACTGGTCGGAAGTTATCAAAATCCTAGCTACTAGACGAAATGAATTCAATGAGTTACATGAAACCTTACTAAAACAAGCAGGGGCTATTGAGGAAAAACTCGGGATTCTCGCTCAAGAGTTTAATGAAGCCGCCGAAAAGTTACAAACCAGTGCACCTGCTACAGACGAGTCTACAACTGAAAATGTAGTGGACAACAATGAAACTGCGAAACCTAAACCACGCAGGAGAGGCGGTATGTTCGGAAATGAACTTACTTTAGATGATTGAGGGCAAGACATGGGATTGTTCGACCGATTCAAACGGCGCGTCAAAGAAGTAGCTGATGAGGTTGACACTGACTCACTAACTGTAGTTGAAGATTCTGCGGAAGCAAAGGAGATTATTGCTGCCCGCCAAGAAACTATAGCGGAAGAGGCGACTTACTACGCCACTGCTGAGACTGTTGAGGCTCCGATAGTTACCGATGATGACGGTTGGGAAATCCTAGACGATGACCTAGATAGCACCCAAATGTCTACGCCCTCTGATGACGATTGGGAAATCTTAGATGACGATGAACAATATCTGCCTCAGCAACTTTCGCGTAAGGAAAAAAAGCGATTACAACGGGAACAGAAACAGGCAGAAAAGGCGAAAAAGGCCTATGAAAAGTCAATGAAGAAGCGCGGAGCAACTGAGGTTGCTAGGCCAGCGGGGTCACGCGTAGACCTCTCCATGATGCGGACAACCACAGGAAGGAAACTTGTAGAAGTGGCTCAAGCGCCAAAGGGCTCGACGAAGGCAGCCAGTATCGAAACGGAAAGCGGTTCAACCATAGAGGTCGAGTTGGGTGGCGGTGTAGTAGAACAAGGCGGCAGGCTGATAAAATCAAGTTCTGCATTAGATAATTTGCTTGAGGAACTCGAATGGGTCCTCCTTGAGTCAGACATCTCCAGTGATGCGGTATCTGCAGTAATTAACGCGCTAAAACAGAACCTCATCGGGTCTAGGTTACGCAAAGGAGCAGATTTATCCAAGGTTGTTGAAGCAGCCCTAAAGCGAGCACTACGCAACATACTACGGGCTGGATACTGGGATTTTGATGACTCTGTCAAGTCGTTCATTGATGCCGGCGATACTCCGGTAGTAGTCATGCTTGTAGGTGTTAACGGGACCGGGAAAACAACTACTGCGGCAAAGATTGCTAAACGGTTACAAAACAACGGGTTATCGGTTATTGCAGCAGCCGGTGATACGTTTAGAGCAGGAGCGATTCAGCAACTTGAGGCACATTGCGATAATCTCGGAATTCGTTGCATTTCAAGCCAGAGGGGGGGAGACACTGCAGCTGTTGCTAGAGATGCGATTGAGTCAGCTCAGTCCAAAAGTATCGATGTTGTATTAGTAGACACTGCTGGTAGGATGCAAAATAAAACCAATTTAATGAATGAATTGAACAAAGTAAAACGGGTTGCTAACCCGCACCTAACCCTGTTTGTCGGCGATTCTTTGGCTGGTAACGATGCGGTTGATCAGGCGCGAATGTTCCAAGAGATAATACAATTTGATGGGGCTGTTTTGACCAAATTAGACACCGATGCAAAAGGTGGAGCTGGGCTCTCCATCGCTTTTGCGACTGGCCGACCTATTGTGTTTGCTGGAATAGGCCAAGGTTATGAGGATCTCAAGCAGTTTGATCCAGATTGGCTACTTGATCAATTGTTTGAATAATCAGTTACTTAATTCAGCGACGGCACTTGGGTGGTAATAATGGCAGAGATATTTTCTGACGAAGACACGACACGATTATTTCAATTAGTCCACATGTTTCAAAGAAGCGCTTTACTTCACATGGGATACATACCAGATCAAAACGGTAACAAGTATTATGACTTAGCTGAAGCGAAAGAAGCCATAGACTTGTTATCCATGTTACAGAACAAGACTAAAGGTAATCTCAATGATAGAGAAACGCAGTTACTGCGTAGCGTGATTAGTGAACTTCAACTACAATTTACCCGCGCACCAGCCATGAAGCGACAATCAGATGATGATTTAGTAAAATCAGAAACAATACGTGAAACCTTCGCTAACCCCCGAGATGGCCCGGTAGAAGACGTATCTGCAAATATTGAGGAAGAATAGATAAAAACCTCCGGTTGATTGATTTGTTAGTATACAATCGGCGGTGTAGATTGACATGGCTTACGTCTCAAATAATTCGGATGAAGGCTCTCCAACCGTCCTTATTGTCGAATCAAACGCAATGTCTATTCAACGATTAACCTCAATATTCAAGATTAAGGATTTTAATATCGAACTCTGTCAAGACGGCGACAAAGCAGTTGACGAATATATTCGCTTAGACCCTGAATTGGTGGTAATATCTCTTGATATTCCCTCACTCGACGGACATCTTGCTGCTTTAGAGATGCGTGAGCATGGCGGTGATGCGCGCATTGTCTTCGTTGCTCCAAGAAGGCTTGCATCAGTAGCTGCGGACGCTAAGTTTTCCGCAGGGGCGGTCGCGTGGCTACAAAAACCGATAACCACTGCAGTGATTGACGAGCAGTGGGCAATAATACTGGGGGCGATTCCTGAAGCACCTGGCCTTGCTGATCTCGACCAATTATACCCAATCGAACGGATTAAGCCAGAGGAAGATGATGGGCCAATACCATTGCCGGCGTTGCCAGGCTTACCGCTTCCAGGCATAGCAGGACTACCTAGCCCTGGTGAACCTCTAACACTGGAGGTTGGACTACTGCCAGCAGAACCGCATGACAATGCCAAAAAACGGGGTTCTCGCTTGGTGTTTGTTTTAATATCCATATCGATAACACTAGGTGTAGTATATTACGCATCGACGATATTTCTTTAGTCACCACTCGTCGGCGCTATAACTAAAGTAGCATTCTCGGTTACAATCGTTCCAACCGGCGCTGAGACTATTTGAGTGATTTTGACACTCGGATCTGTTAACAAAGCATCATCGCACTGAGCCAAACGCTGATTTAGTGTTCGACTTTTATTCCAGTAGTAGTAGAGAAGCCAAGCTGGTAAGCAAAGGCATACACAAGCAATAAACCACAAGAATAGTCCTAGCATTTAATCACCTACTGAGTAGGGCATTCCAGGATATTTGTGCATAACTCTGTGCAGCTGTTTTTGGATGCTCTGCGCCATGAATTCCGGACCCAACGATAATACAGTCAGAACCTGCAATTACCGCGTCATATGGGTCGCCATATCGCTGCCCCATTTCCCCATCACCAACTTCACGGTTAACTCCTGGGGTCCAGATCATTTTTTGTTGTCCAACTTTTTGTCGCAGCTCTACTAACTCGTCAGGTTTTGAGCCGTTACCGATGAACCCTAAAACTCCTTCATGGACAGCACCTAATCTAACAACGGTATTGGTGTAATTTTCATTCAGCAAATTGCCGCGACTTGACATTTGAGCAAGTAATAAAACCCCACCCTCTCGATTTACTTCCTTCCATGCTGTTTGTAGGCCATCCACCACATCCGGGCCAGAGATTAAGTGTGCTGTAACAATATCTGACCATGCACTAATGTTGTATATCCCTGTCATCTGGGACCGGCTTATTTTCCCAATATCAGCAAATTTTCGGTCTTCAAAAATCAACAGGTTGTGGTGGTGAGCTAGCGCACAAAAATCAGCCCATTCACTAGGAGACCAATCCTCGATTAAATCTACATGAGTCTTGAGTGCAGCAATGAATGGTCCAACTTCGTTGATTAATTCGAATAGCCCGCCCATTGTCCGTCTATCTGCTGCAAGGCAAACCAGACTTTGTTTTTCCGTGGCAACGGTCATGTAGCGTTTTGCGATTGGCAGCGTAGCGCTAGACCACCGCTCACCCCACACTTCATCAGGCTGCATTAACCTATCCAAACAGTGCTACAACACATAACTTCCGCATTAATTCTGGCAAGCATCAGTTTATTGAAGATGACACAGAGCCCGACCCATGCGTCAGGCAGCATTCCTAGCAGTAATGTTTCTGATGATACCATTGTCTGGCTGCTTTTCACCCAGCAACGGCACTGGCGGTGACACCAAAGAAGAATATTATCCAGACATCTACGATCGGCATGAGCTAGCATGGGATTGGGATGGATCGTATGCTATGGTTCTTGAGCCTGGGCCATTCGAGTCATTAGACGTCCAAGAAGCAACAATTACCGTTGATACATCAGGCGTTTGGCAAGGAGGGCCAAACAGTGCGGACGTGCATTTATCTTACTGGTTGCCATCAAATACTCAGGCAGGAGACAAGGTCCCAGTTATTGCAGTAGTGAGTCCGTATTTTTCTTACGGACAATCTGGTGATGAGTCGAACCCAACAAACATTGTTGCTGCCGGTCGCGGCGAGTTCATTTACGATAATTTCGTTCCACACGGTTATGCATTGGCTCAAGTTGCGGTGTTTGCTACCGAAGAAAGCACGGGCTGTTTCGACTATCGTGGGGATGGCGAAGGTCTAGGAATCCACTCTGCGGTCGAATGGCTAGGGGACCAAGAATGGAGTAATGGTAACGTGGCCATCTATGGTAAGTCCTACGAGGGTGCAACTGCATGGGAAGCAGCAGCACTAGGCAGCGATCATCTCAAAACCATTGTTCCGATTTCTGGAACTACCGCACTCGGTCCTTTGCTTTACAAAAACGGTAGCGCCGAAGCAAGATCCCAGATAATGCATTCGAATTATGGTAGTAGTATTTTAGACTATGATGATGACGACCTAGACAACTTATGTTCAGATGTAGTCGAGGGCTTTTTAGCCGGCCCAACGCGGTACGGACTCGGAGAAATGGACCCATATATGGCAAATTACTATGACGAGCGCAGCCATATTGACAAAGCTCTCGGAAAATACAACGGGAGTATATATTGGGTTCAAGGCATGCAAGATTGGAATGTAGATCCACACCAAGTGTTTGGTGGACCACCCGGGACAAATTGGTATCAAGCATACATCGATGAGGGTTACGATGTGGCTGGTATGCTAGGCCAGTGGGAACATAATTATCCAGACCAGTGGACTAAACATAATAATCAGGCCACTGGTTATGGTGGGGAAGCGATACATAATATGACGAGATGGGATTGGGGCCAAGATTTGTTTGAGTGGATGGAGTATTATCTCAAAGGTGTTGGGCCAAAACCCCAGTTACACGCACAAATCCAGCGCAGCGATGGAGAATGGCGCATTGAAGACACTTGGCCACCGCTAGATGCTGAGAGAGTTCAGCTGCCAATGTCGCAGTGTATAAGTTCCGGCTTCTTCACTGGCGCCGCGGGCATTGCGTCTGGTGGCGAGGCAACAATAACCGTTGAATGTCCACCAATATCAACCGAAAATGACACACACATCTCAGGACTTGCAACATTCCACTTAAGTGCAGTTCCCTCATTTGACGGCGGTCAGGTATTTATGGAAATGCAGGATTCAGTAACAGGAATTAGAATCGGGCATGCGACAATGGATGTCCGATATCATGCAGGAGGCTACGAAGCACAGACAGTCATTCCCGGCCAAGGCCTTACAATGCTAATGGAATTCCAAGCAATTGATGCATTACTGCCTGCCAACCATGGAATTACCTTCGTTATTTCAGAATCCGGAGAAGATTACCTTCCGCCGGCCTGTACTCCTTCATGTTCTATGCACGTTATTCCGACAACTTCAATTGTTGAAATCCCCGTAATTTATCGGGATGGAAGCAATGTTTTGACCACCCCTCAAGGAGAAGCAGCGGCCAATAATCAATGACTAAGCAATACTGTTGAGGCGGAGCGCTCTGACTAAATCCATCCTGCTTACTAGGCCAACCAAAAGACCTGACTCGATGACCAGCAAAGCCTCAACTTCAGTTAACCGACGTCTAGCTTCTGCCACTGAGAGGCCAATATCAACCACTGCCGGATTAGTATGCATGACCTGTCCTACAACACCATTTCTATTCGCGCCTCTCTGGAGTAGACTATCCTCTGAAATAATGCCAATAATTGATCCATCTTCAGACAATACTGGCAATTGGCTAATACCATCTTTGACCATTCTGTCTATCGCCAGTTGTATAGTGTCTTCATATCGCAGGGCAGCGACGTCAGTAGTCATGATGTCCTGAACAGTGTGTAGCATGTCAGGATTCTCAAACCTAGCTAATGCTTCTACAACTTTTCTCAACGTCGATGCCCTTGGATCGACACTCTCATTTTCTATTTTAGCAATAATCGATTGAGCCACACCACTCATGCCCGATAACTTTGTTTGAGTAATTCCCAGTGATTTACGCCATCGTCTGATATGGCTTCCAGTGGGCACCTCCATTAGTTCAACCTCTGGACAATCTCATCGAGGAGGTCACGGAGTGCTGTAATCTCACCATCAAAATCGCGACCGGGTATCTCTGGCATCTCAATTTTTCTACCATCATCCAAGATACCTTTCACAGTCGCGAGAACCATGCTACCACTCATCATCCAGAGTTGGGCAAACTGCCTCATCTGGGGGGTATTTTCAATGTTCATAACGCTTTCATCCATAGTAATTCCAATCGAAGCGCCCCGATATAAATTACCCCGGCGAAATAAATTGCCAAACTAATCACTAAGATGCGCACTTTATTCAAATGTCCAATTAAGACCTGCTATGCACGCATTTGACTATAACCAATGCATAAATCCCATAATTGTTAATGCATACGAGTAGTAAAAACAGCATATAGATAGTCAATTACTCATATTATTGTAAAAAATTTGAACGGATGTTATATAAACCACACTGATTTAGACGCGAATGATAACTATGACAGATAAAGCGAAGTTAGAGTATATATGGCTAGATGGATACAAACCAACCCAAAGCATGCGCAGTAAAACGATGATTCGAAGTGACTTCGGCGGTACAGTGGCAGAATGCCCAATGTGGTCATTTGACGGTTCCTCGACCCTCCAGGCAGATGGTGGCGACTCAGATTGCCTGCTAAAACCAGTAGCAATTTACCCAGACCCGGATAGAATCAATGGATACTTGGTAATGTGTGAGGTATTGAATGCAGATGGAACACCCCACGAGTCAAATGGCAGAGCAACCATTGATGATGACGACGATGATTTTTGGTTTGGTTTCGAGCAGGAATATTTCTTATGGGACCCAGAGACAAAATTACCACTCGGTTTCCCAAGAGACCAAACCCCACAAGGACAGTTCTACTGCTCCGTCGGTGGTGCTAACGCCTTTGGCCGAGAAATTATTGAAGACCATCTTAACCAATGCCTAGAAGCTGGATTAAATGTTGAAGGGATCAATGCTGAGGTAGCCGCAGGACAGTGGGAATACCAAATTTTCGCTAAGGGCGCGCGCGATGCGGGGGACCAAATTTGGGTTTCTCGATATCTAGCAGAGCGTAATGCAGAGAAGTACGGTCTAACCATTGATTGGCACCCTAAGCCGCTCGGCGATACCGACTGGAATGGTAGTGGAATGCACGCTAATTTTTCGAATACAGCAATGCGTGATTCTGGCGATGAAGCCGTATTCACTAAGATCTGTGAAGCATTTGGCAAGAATATCAAGGAGCACATAGATGTGTACGGTGCTGACAATGACATGAGATTGACCGGTAAGCACGAGACGCAGTCAATTCACGAGTTCTCCTATGGAGTATCTGACAGAGGGGCATCGATTAGAATTCCAATCGGGACCATTGAAGATGGCTGGAAGGGTAGACTAGAGGATCGCCGACCCGCATCGAACGGCGACCCATACAAGATTGCGGCAGTGATTATAACGACTACCAAGTCGGCCTAATGCTTATTTTTGCCAACTTGATAACTTTCGGCTACCCATCAAAAGGGGTTCTCTAGGGCTTCGTATGTAGGAACGGTTAAAGGTCAATTGTTTGATTTTCCCCTATGGGGAGAGACCTAACACCATACATGCTTGCCGGGGGACCAATATTACTAATGGTAGCTTTTTTTAGCTGGCCACAGACTTCAGAGGTTGGGTCAGATGCGACCGATATTCTGTTCGCTGAAGACCGAATGCCATTAATGGTGATGCTTGCTGTAGCAACAATTGGCATCGTCGTAATGTTTGGTGGACTATACTTACTGGTTCAACAAATGAAGAAGAGTGCCGGCGAAATGCACCAGCAAATGCTCACAGTAGCAGGGATGTGTATAATCGCTGCCTTAGCCTTGTTTATGGCTGGGGTTGGTGGTAACGTAAATTCCATCAATGCCATAGACATTGACATAGATGCCGATGATGATTTGGCTTGGGAAAGTGAGGCTGACCAATTGGTTTCTGTTCGAGGTTCTTGGGATGCTGCTAACTCGGGCTGGGCCATGATGCCAGTGATGTTGGGCATGGGCATGATACTTGTTGGCATGACGGCGTTCATGATGCAGAGACCATCTGGAACCGATTACATGTGGACCGCACTAATGCCAGTAGGTCTTGGTTTCAGCATGGCGCCTATACTCAATAATCCGTCATATTTCGATATGATATTCCCAGTTACTATGTTAGTTCACATAGTCATTGGTGTTATGATGATAACGGGTAATCTCAATGCTCCAGGATCCACTGAGGCTGCAGAATAAAGTGCTAGATAGATTTCTGTTACAGGTTAATAATAACCTAGCCGTAGCACTGCCATGAACGGAATGTTGAGTGTTAGTCGGCGCACCAAATCAACCTGTATTGTTGGTCTACTATTGCTTATGGCATGGCTGCCAGGTTGTCTAGAAGCAGAGTCAGATTCTGCAGTAAATACTGGCGAACCCTCGCCGTTGTATGAAGGTGAAATAAGTACTGTAACTATGGAAATCGTTCATGCAGAATCGACCACGAATGCATCACTAACCTACACGATTGTAATTGAATTATATCATACTCAGGCACCCATCCATGCTGATAATTTCCGACGTCATACCCAATCAGCTATGTATGATAACGTAACCTTCCATCGCATTATCGATGATTTCATGATTCAGGGCGGCGACTTTGAAAATAACGACGGCAGTGGCGGCTATGCAGCACAGTGGTATGGTTATTGTGACGGTGAAGCAATGGATAACAGCACAGACTGTGGTGGCCAAACACTTTACACGCTGCCCGACGAAGCTGACAATGGGCTAAGGCACCTTCCCTGCATGGTATCGATGGCAAAGACAGGCCAACCAAATACTGGCGGTTCGCAATTTTTCATTATGCCGGACGACATTACTGAACATACATGGCTGAACGGTGCTCATACGGTTTTTGGTCAGGTAATTTCAGGGTGCGAACATGTAACAACGCTATCAGAGGTTGAAACCGATAATTATGATCGTCCAATAATACCTGTGACCATAATTAGCGCAACCGCATCTGCCTGAGTTTAATCGACTGAGAATGACCATACAGAGTGTATTTCTCCATCGACAATTCTCTCTCCGGATTTGGTAACAAATGGCGATCGGATTAACGCGCGCTGAATAATGTGGGCCCTCACTTCTCTACCAGCGCTAGTCAATGCGCCGACGATTTCTCGTATTGTCGCCGGCCCGTTCTTTCTGAGCCATGCGACGATCCATTCAGCCTGTTGTTGGTTATTGCGACGCTCCTCACTCCACCGTCGCCGCATAAAATATTGTCAACAAACATCTGTTTAAACCCAAGCCGCATTAGCCAGCAACATGCCTGAAGGACCAGAGATACATCGGGCTGCGAATCGGATTGCCAAAGCATTGGTTGGAAAAACCCTTAATCAGGTGGAGTTTCACTACAAAACAGTAGAAGGCTTGGAGCATTACTTTCTTAACAAAGAGGTTGAATATGTCAAAGCACGTTCAAAGGGGCTGCTAATTTCGGTCGGCGATTATGTGATGTATAGCCATAATCAGTTATACGGTCGTTGGACTGTTAATCGTGCGACAACCAAGCCGAAACCAACAAACAGATCGCTTAGAGTATTATTAGGCAACGACAAAAATATCGCTCGATTGTGGTCGGCAACTGATATTGAAATTCTTGAACCGTGGGAGCTCGTAGGTCATCCGTATTTGGCAAAACTGGGCCCCGATGTCGCAGATTTAGAAGTAAGGTACGAGGATGTTTTGGCTCAAATCTCCAGCCCAAAATTCGCTAGACGGCAACTAAGCGGACTGCTACTAGACCAAGGCTTCTTAGCGGGCGTGGGGAATTATTTGCGCAGTGAGATTTTATTCTCCGCTGGCATAAGCCCTTACCGCAAGACCGGCTCATTAACTGAAGATGAGCGTGAAAAATTAGCAAAGTCCGCAATTGAAATCACCGCTCTGGCTTATCATGAAAAAGGCGTTACAGTGCCGCAAGAACTGTACAAAACCCTGCGAGATAACGGTTTATCAAGATACCAAGCAAGGCATTATGCATTTACCAGAGATGGTCTTGAATGTCATACTTGTGACTCACTGATTGTCCACACGCGGCTTTCTAGTCGACGATTGGATTATTGTCCAAAATGCCAGATCTGAGATTATGTAGATAATTTTGGAGGCGACGTAATGCCAGTTTTTACTATAGTAGTTGTCGCCCACGTAATAATCTCGTTAACGACAATGCTTCTGCTCATGATTACAATAAGTCGGGATTAATTGGTATAAATTATCCACCAATCTTGAATTGACTGTTTTGGTATTAGTCTGATATCGCGTGGCAGTTATTACAAGGTCTCATTAGAGCTATTTTTGAACAAGACGATTCGATGAGTGTTGGTGCCTTTTTGTGCATTTATGACTCCCCATGCGTTAGCAGTTTTAGTGAATTGTTGCTGGTTAATCATTATGATAATTGGCTCTAAACCTGCTCTAACCCCGCATCGAAGGACATGTTCCTCGAGTAATATCTCCCCTCCTCTAACTTCTCCAACCTCAAAGGCAATGTAACCTCCTGGAATGACAATCCGCTTCAAGTCACATAATACATCAGTCATGCTTTTCTCCCATTCAGTAATTTTCCTGTGTTGGCTAATGTTGATGTTTCCTGAGTCAACGCCAATGAACCAGCATCGCAACCAGTTATCGCCTTGATAATCAACTACATCCAAAAATGGTGGTGAGGTTACAACTAACACCGCAGAATCGTTAGGCATTTCCGAAACCTTTCTGGAATCTGCAGTTGACAGGATTCCACGCGTAGTATCTGTTTTCTGGCCAATCTCAGCCCTATTCCAATCCTTAAGCAGCGACCTTGATTTCTTCAATATCCTCGGTTTTATCGCTCTATATTCAGGGATTTGATTTCGCTTTTCGTTGATTTTTATTTGCCGTTTTATGCTTACAGCCTGGTTTGGCGGCAGAGAATAGACCGAAAAGAATCCGGCCGAATGTCCCGTTAGGCGGTTGATAGCCACCATTCTAATCCACGCGTCAATGTTATCAATAGTCTGATTTTCTTCTTTGCGCAGTAAATATTCCTTCAACGCAATGATTTCGCGTAATGTATCCTTGTGATAGAAGTGCAATAAATCATCGTAGACTTCAATCGTTTTGGACAGGTCAATACTGTCTAGACGTTCAGCAATCTGTTCGATGGTTGGAGGATTTAGTCGCGGTGCTAGTAGAACTTGACTTAGGGGGTTGATGTCATTGCCCATGGGCCTTCGATTCATCAATCGAGCCTGAAGAGGAGTCGTACCTCTACCCATAAATGGATCATATACTCCATCACCAGGTTTACTTAAACGACTGATAAAAAATTCCGGCAACTGTGCCTTAAAACAAGCCCGGTATGAGATTTCGTGCAGCGAGTTGGCCTGTCTTTGACCACTGGTCCAATATTCGTTGACAGCCTTCACAGTGAGCCCTTTTCGGCCATTAACATCCCATTCAAATGGAGTTAAAACCGTGGTTTTCCCAAAATCGTCAAAACTGATAATTTCCTCAACAAAATCATCATGTGACCGAAAAACCATTGTTATCACTTCGACAGTGCTAAGACAGCATAAGCGGTACTTAGTCAATGGTGCAGGAGGCAGGATTCGAACCTGCGAACCGTTACGGACTGGGACCTCATCCCAGCGCCTTTGACCAAGCTGGGCGACTCCTGCAGTAGCCCAAACGGATTCACTCGCGTATATCAACACATCCGAGGATGTCAAAGCTACTAGTTTCGCTAAAACTTCAATCTAGGTCAGCGCCATTCATCAATAGTGGCAGTGCGACTACAGCGCTGCAACAAATAGCCTGCAATCCCGCAGAGATTAGACCAAATCCAGCCACTGCTTCGCCAAGACTCTCGTCAAGTTCACTCAGAGCAGAGGCAATCACCAAAGATATAATCACGGTGCTTAATACACCAACTCCAACTGCACCAAAGCCCCACCATACTCCAGATCTTCGATACTGGAATAACAGGATACCAGCATAAACGAACATGCCGTTACTCGCAACAGCTAATAGGGTCAGTAAGTAGTAAAGGGTAACTAGCCCGCCATCGAGGTCACCTAAATCCGCAGTAAAGTTCAGCCCGTTGAGTACGACTCCAATGCCACCGAGGACAATTGCGATTATACCGAAAACTTTTGGCCCACCGCTTTTATTTTGTACGATTATTACTTGTTGTCCTATTCCTGGAGCAACTTGCCCCATCATTTGTGCGTCTTGTGGTTGCATAAGGTCGTCTATGCTTATCTAGTTTATAAGTGAACAGCCTGTAAATATATTTCAAAGTGGCTTAATCAATATTCGTTCGGCATCCGACCGCGCATTCTCAACCAGAGTTCGGAAATTACAATTAAACCATACATTGAGGCTAGCCATAGGGTTGGTCTACCCCAACTTGAGGCAAGTGAGGTTGTATCAGGTAGCACTCCTTCAGACAGCATCAGAAGGGAAGCTAGCCAGACAAAGGTAAAGCAGTGCAAACCAAGGCGCAGTCCGGACATTATTTGTGAAGAGTTAGATTTCATTTCGGTAATCTGAGCCCCGGTAAGAACAGTTGAAAATCCGACAATTTTGTCCAAGGCACTACTACCATTCCAGCGAATTTTACCTAACCTGAATCGATTAACAAACCCAATAATTGCGAAGACTGAAACCCAAACTACGACAATCTCTAACACCGGCTGAGCACCTCTCAAATTCAGGTCACCAAATTCTGACCACAACACCAGAATCCATAACCAAGCGACGAGGAATAATTGGAAAGTGCGGGCAAATTTTGTCAACTTCCTCAGCAATTCAGTATCATGAGATAGCAATCCTTCCAACGCAATCACTAACCCGGTTATAACAGAAATACCAGCCCCAGCGAGAATCCACCACCAATCCAACTCTCGGTCACGCCATGCTAGCATCAAGGCGATCAGTGTCCAACCTAGTGCGACAACTGAAGCGGTATTTGCCGCTGCTTGCATAGTGTAAAGCGGGTCTCGGCCGTCTTTTAGGACGGCTAAGCCACCCATCAACCGAACCTCGAAGGCTGAATCGTCGACGACACCGTGAGCCGCGGCAGTCATGCCACCAATTGCCTTAATTCTCGCCGCCTCAACTAAACCAAGCTCGTCTTTGACATCTGATTTATTCCAAGAGGAGCCCCTACTAGCAGCTTTGGCGGCTCCGGCACCACGATTCTTCGATTTACCAGCCGACCTGGTTTTGGCCCATGCTCTAATTTCAGGGCCGATTAGTTCCTCAACTTGGTCCTCATTTAGCGGCGCACCGTGGTCAGTATACAACCAGCGACACTGAATTGGCACTGGTGCAGGGTCGACGTCTGGAGCAACCATCTGGAATTGTCCCGGGCCAAGAGTGGGCAACTGAGCAACTAAATCTTGGTCGCCACCACTTTCTTTCAGTAGGTGTCTGACTTTCTCAACATCTTGTGGTTGGGTGAACCGACCGATGAAGGTAGTGTTGGCTTGAGCGAGAATCTTGTAATCAACGTCGCTAACATTTTGTGTCGCTAAAACGCAGGCTACACCGTATTTTCTTGCTTGTTTGAAGATTAATTTGATGAGATCCTTCGCTGGTGGATTTCTAGGATGTGGCGGTAGATATGGTGCTACTTCGTCCATGAAGAATAGTAGTTTTAATTCCCCTTCAGCAGGCTGTTGGGTCAACATCCAATCATATAATTCTCGAGATAATTCCTGCACGAAATATTGCTTCTGTGCTTCGTCTTGTATGGTGTTGAGATAGACAATATTGAGCGGAATTTTACCGGGTATCGCTGGCTCGACAAACGAGTCAATATCGATAGGCACGCCATTAGAAAACAGCAGTTGGTTGACTCCAGAAGAAAATGCAGAAAGGCGTCTTGCAAGGTCATTTCTGGTAGATTTTGGCAACCGTTCTTCAAAGTCAGCAAGACCAAACTCCATCATTACTTCTTCCCAGGTGGGAAC
>DUKK01000035.1 GCA_013329355.1 Candidatus Poseidoniaceae archaeon
TTCAATATATTAAAATGGGTTTTAGGATAGGGTAAGTTGAACAGCATGGAAGAGTCAGAGAGCAAATACTCCGAACCGCCTCAAGGCGCATATTATTTTGTCTACATCATATCGATGATATTGCTTGCAGTTGCCATGTTTGCATTTCCTCTTTGGTAACAGACGGTAAAAAGCGACTGTTCAAATAAACAATTGCGCACCTAGACATATGTGCGGAATATCTGGGATGTTTGCATCACCAGATGAGGCGGTCGTCCAACGAATGGTTAGGATTCTATCACATCGCGGACCCGACGGTAATGGCATTTGGTCAGATTCAAACCTTGCACTGGGACATACTCGCTTGTCAATTGTCGACTTAATTGGTAGTAGTCAGCCAATTATTGGAGCAAATAATACGGTTTTGATTGCTAACGGCGAAATTTACAATCACTCGGGTCTTAGGAAGCGGCTCAACTACCCGTGGAAGACATCGGGTGACTCCGAAGTGATTCTCGCTTTACATGATAAATTTATCAAAAATGGTGGCACTGAAAAACATACTGATTGGGTTTCTGAACTAAACGGTATGTTCAGTTTTGCTCTATGGGACGCAAACCGAAAAGAATTGATCTTAGCCAGAGATGCACTCGGAATCAAACCATTAGTCAGATGTGAAGTGGGTGGAAGTTTGCTTTTCGCTAGTGAGATGAAAGCCTTTCATGCCCATGAATCATATCATCCACAACTGGATAAATTATCTCTGGCCCTAAGATTAGCCTGGGAGTATAATCTTGATTCTTCAACCTTAATCGAGGGTGTTCATCAAGTAAGGCCTGGAACTGTCGAGGTCTGGCGTTTGGATGATAGATCACGACCATATCTTCATTCCAAAGGCAGTTTCGAACGTCAATCGATAAACGCACAGCCCGAGTGGAGTCCAGCAAACAACGCTCAAGCCTTACTTGAGTCATTTACCGTTAGCGTTCAGGAGCGGTTAATGGCGGATGTCCCTGTCGGTATTGTACTCAGCGGCGGCCTTGATTCGTCACTGGTTGCCGCAGTTGCAAGTGAAGCCGCCGCCCGTGAGGGAAAACCAGTGCCAGCCTGTTGGACAGTCGCTGAAAGCGAGGATAATCCTGACTGGATCGCGGCAGAAAGTGTCGCCTCGTCGCTTAATCTAGTTCATCATCAAAAAATAATGTCTGAGGACTCGTTCGTCAAAGACATACCAAAATTATCATGGCACGGGGAGGATCTTGATGTATCAGTGCTATTTTTCCAACCATTGTTCGAACAGATGAGAAAACAGGTAAAAGTCGGCTTGTGCGGTCAGGGAGCGGATGAAATCCATGCTGGTTACCCACGCTACAAATCCTTGGAAGAACATCGTAAATTGGTGTTAAGCAGATTGCTTAGCCTCGATGATTCGCTGTCATCAGATATAATCGATAGAAGCCTACCTAAAGATTCATGTTACTATTCAGCTAGTCTTCATCCGAACGATCACACTTCTAGCCTACAGAGAATGCTTAATTTCGAACTAGAGCGAGGACAACTTAGCAATTTTCAATTACGCCTGGTTGACCGGCATTCTATGGCTCACTCACTGGAGGTTAGAGTTCCTTTCCTTGGCAAGTTCCATCGAGCGGAATCCTATGGTCTGCCAGATGAATGGCGACTTCCAAAACGAGGATTAGAAAAAGCCGCCCTGAGAAGTGCTGCTAGACTAACTGCTTTGCCAAAGAGTATCACGGACCGACCTAAATTACCTGCTGGGACGGCCACCTCGCCCAATCAACTTAATTCATTCCTCACAGAATTTGGCCACTTCACGAACGATTTGTCAAGGAAATACCCCGGTTTTTCGAAGGTCTTGCAGAATCAACCTGATATGGCTATTGGCTTAGGTTTGTTCGATGCTTTGCACATCATAGAGCCATACCACAGACGTGCGAATTTTTCTATAGAATCGCTGATAGAAGAGGTGATATCTTGAATTTAAACGATTTAAACCAATTGATAGAGTCAAAACGTCAAGACATTACTGACTGGATGTCTAAAAAGCGCGCTGAAGTTCCTATTCCGATTTATGGCAGTGTGGACGTACGCGATGCTGGTTGGAAGATTGCTGTTGTTGATGCTAATCACTTTCCTGCTGGATTCAATAATGTGGCATCAGAGGATGAACAACATCTATCAGCATTATTGAAAAATCATATTACTCGACAAGATGAAAATTGTGAGTGGGTTCACCTCTACCCAGAATCACATACGAGAAACGCTGCATATGTTGAAAATCTGAAAACCCTACAACGACTGATACAAGATGCGGGTTTTCGTTGCACTGTTGGATCACCGGAGCTAGCCGAACATGGTTCACTAGCAGGAATCTCCGGACCACTGAACCTCGAAGTTGTCAGTGTTGAGCAAATTGCTGGAGAGGACAATATCGTTGTTGATGGGAATGCTCCAGACTTAATATTACTCAATAATGACCTAACTGAAGGCTTAGTTCCGGGACTTGCTACTGGCAAGGTGTCGCCACCCCCAGTGATGGGTTGGCATGCAAGAAAAAAATCCCACCATTATGAGGCATTGAGCAGCTATGTGAGTGAAATCGCTGAATTGAT
>DUKK01000039.1:0-4145 GCA_013329355.1 Candidatus Poseidoniaceae archaeon
TTAATTGAAACATCAACGGATTTTGTTGACTTATTCCATTCAGTTTCACTTTCACAAATTACCGCTGACATGATTTTTGTGATCGAGCCTGCTAAGTCGGGTACAGGGCGGTCAAGAATCTGGGCTGACTTCTTAGCGATTGCCGGTAAAATATCGTTAATTAACTCAAATTTTTCCTTGGTCTTAGCCATTTTCTTTTTCTTCTCCAAGTGCTTTCTCAGACCGCGACCCATTTCGAGCATAGCCTTTCGAACCTCTTCCATAACCTCGCCATTATCTGCTAAGGCTTCCTTTGCCTCAGAGGTGAATTGGACATTGGTGCTCGCAAGGTGCACAAGAATTGCTGCTGGTCCTTTCGGAACTCCCTTGCCGCCAGCTTGGTCAAGACCATACTGCCGCCAATCTACCGATTCGATAGCCTTGGTTAACAGACAGCCGCCCTGTTGATACATCAGGGGCACTCGGTTGGCAAATCGTAAGACTTCAACCGGCTTGTCGGAAGCCATATCGCCGCCAAAAATCAACCCAACTTCGACCTGATATGGATTTCCTTGCGAGACATTGGGAGCTCTTGTCATGGTAGTTGCGTAACGTGAATCAATAGTTTTTGACAGGCCCTTCTTAATTAGCATCTCCTCAATAGGGGACAAACAATTGGTTGGTGGATTAAGTAATTTTACTGGTTTTCCGTTGAACAGTCTCTCGCCTTGAAATGCCTCTAACAATGCGCGTATCTGCTCAGGAGATGTCTGTTTTGGCTTTACCTTAACATCTAATTCTGCAGCTGCGCACAATTCCTTGGCTGCTCTCGTGGAAACCCCGGAGAAATTTGTCCGCAAGAACACTGAAAGCCTCGAATCTTTGGACTCTGTCAACATCCTCTGTAATTGTCCTAACTCAATACCGTGTGGATGCGGTTTGATTGACTCAACTTTACCGGGCAATCGCTCCGTGACTCTTGGCCAGTGATGGACCTCGCCGTCAGGATCGGTGAACGTGATTTCGGCGTGTGGATTGACAATACTTGTCATGCGCAAATATTGCCAAACGCTTTGCCGGCCCTTCTGATACTTTGCCTTCATTCGAGTAGTGACCTCAAGACCGTGCTTCTTCATTTCACCATCATCATGCAGCCATATTTCTCGGCCAGAATTGCTTTTTGTGGCCTTATTTTTTCTAGTATCTAAACCAATATCCACAACTGCTGCGGTTGATTCTGTGGCGATTTTAGATTTGACATGGGTCGGTTTTCCTGTGGTTAATTGACTATACATAACTACACCAGTTATCCCGATACCCTGCTGACCGCGTGACTGACGTATTGCGTGGAACCGTGAACCAAACAAGAGTTGTCCGAAAACCTTCTCAATACTTTTCTGAGGTATCCCTGGGCCGTTATCTTCCACAACCAATTCGATGATGTCCTTCTTAGTGTCAATCTTAGACACCTTTACCCTGATTGTGGGAAGTATGCGCGCTTCTTCACACGCATCCAAGGAATTGTCAACCGCTTCCTTTACTGCAGTTATTAGTGATCTGATTGGAGAATCAAACCCTAAAAAGTGTTTATTTTTCTCAAAGAATTCTGAAATTGCGACTTGTTTTTGATTCGAGGCCAATTTTTGCGCGATACCTGACATGTCTGTCACTCCGTCTCTGGTCCTCCTCAGTCCGAATGACTTCGGGCCAGCAACAGTGACTTTCGATTACCGACGGTTCATAAAAACTAACCTCATTATTTCGCTGCCGAGGCGTTTTATGGATTAGTTCAAACATGTCGATACGCGTACTACTCATCGTTGCTCAAGAAAACTGAACCAAACCTATTGGAACAGCCCAGATTGCCAAGAAGAGATCTTACCAGTAAAAGCGGACGTTGCGACAGTTAATGGACTGGCTAAATACAATTTCCCCGGTCCGGAACGACCTTGGAAGTTACGATTTATTGCCGACACTGTCACTTGTTCTTCGGTGACAGAGACGCCCGGTCCTGCACCAATACAGGCGCCGCAACCGGGGTCAATTAGTTTGACTCCAACCTTGGTAAACAATTCATGCCAACCATTTTGCACAGCTCTATCCTTGACGATGCCAGAACCATACTGAATGTAAAATTCAACACCATCTGCTACTACCATTCCAGCATCATCGGCGGCTTGACATACTTGTGCATAATAGGCAATATCATCCTCTTTGCCAGCAGTGCAAGAGCCACCATAAGCGATATCAATCGCGACATCACCAATTTCAACAATTAATGCGCCATTGGTTGGATCGCTCGGTATACCTTCATTTGGATTACCTGGGTGGGCTACCATCGGCTCAATATCAGACAGGTTGATGATGTGAATACCACCGTCATAATGGGCGTCTTTATCTGGCGTTACCGCTAACCGCCTCATTTCATCAACTGATAAATTAGGCATTGCACTCTTCATCCACGCAAATAGCGCTTCATCAGGTTCGCATATACCCGTTCTTGCTGAACATTCAGTCGCCATATTACACAGCGTTGCGCGCTCGTCGATGGATAAGCTACCCAACCCTGGGCCACCAAATTCCATTGAGCGATTCAGGGTCAGTTCCTCACGGGCATGGTCTGCAAGGATGTAGAGAATAACATCCTTCGCAGTGCAACCGTGGTTAAGTTCGCCAACCAATTCAAAACGAATTGATTCTGGAACTTTAACGAAAGTGAAGCCGGCACTAATGAGGTTGGAATATTCGGTCGCACCAACACCCCATGTAAGTGCGTTGGATGCTCCGCCCATACAAGTGTGAGAATCGGTGGCTTGCACAAAGTCACCCACCTCGATAAATTCCTCCCGAGCGACTTGATGGCAGATTCCGGGCGAGACGCCATCTACGGCTGAATAATCTCTAACTGAAGTG
This sequence comes from Candidatus Poseidoniaceae archaeon, assembly GCA_013329355.1. Lineage (GTDB taxonomy): Archaea > Thermoplasmatota > Poseidoniia > Poseidoniales > Poseidoniaceae > MGIIa-L1 > MGIIa-L1 sp9354u. The sequence goes on from DUKK01000039.1 coordinate 2,893, forward strand.
TGTTGTTGGAATGTCTTTTGCAGGTCACGCAGGGTCTGTACTTTGTCCATAAAAGGAACAAATTTAGGATTGTGATGGGCATAAAGTAGGTGATCTTCAAACACTGCGAATTTACTTGGATTAGGCAACTGATAATCAGCACCATATTCCTCAGCAAGGAACGTGTGCACTTGTGCAGTGGTAAATTCGTGAGAGTAACCAGACTGAACCTGAGTAATTACTGGGTCATGCGGTTTGACGCATTGTCCAACATCCTGACCGACCAAATTGCGGGCGATAATTTTCTCCGCCATGGTCATTGGTTTAGCGTTTGTACTGATGGGTGGTAGTGTTATTCCACCTGCCTTCAGTGTCTTTGCAAAAGGAAATAATCCGCCTTTTTCGATGATTATTTTTGTTACGTCATCGTATTTTTCAGTGAATTTTGCCAATGGTATTTTTTCTCCTGCCTGCAATCTTTCCAGTATTCCATAATCTCCCATCAGTTGACCAAGATTGATGTTGTTACGTTCATGAATAGGGGCAAATGAAGCCGCGATGACTACTCTAATACCCGCCCATCTTTCACACTGTGCGGCAGTTTCTCTACTGGAACCCGTGCCTTTTCTCTGCCCCGATACAATCACTTCGAAATTACCATTAATCAAAGCATTTTCACTAAACACTCTCAATCCGTTGTGCTTCAAGCCCGCATATGCATTTTTAGCGATCTCGGCTGGTTCATGGTCAAAACAAACCCATGCTGGCGTCATAACGTCAGTGTTTATGTCATCTAGTAAATCATCAGGATTGATGTCCTTCATTTGCAGGTTTAGTCCGTTGTAAAGCTGCTGTTTGATCAAGTCAAGGTTTTTTGTCAAAAATAGAACTCGCTTACCAGGTGTAAGGCCAATCTTCCGCTCCTCTTGGCCCGCATCCATTGCAATCATTTCTCGCAAGGTTGCATTGTGTATAACCATTGACCTAATTTTGCGATAAACTATATCACGGACGCGATGATTTCATTATCTCTGGTGGGGGTTTTCCACTCTGCCAAAAGTGCATAAATTTGGCATAAGTTTCATATAACCTTGCACGAGGGGTTATTACTGTTACCCTATTTTTATAGGGGGGGAATGACAAATGGATGAACAACAAGTTGAGGATATAGTAAAGTGTAGTGATTGTGGAAGTAGAAATTTGACTCGAGATGAGACTCGAGGGGAAGTGGTTTGTGAGGACTGCGGGCTTGTTTTAGAAGATAATGTCATAGA
>DUKK01000039.1:4546-8757 GCA_013329355.1 Candidatus Poseidoniaceae archaeon
GTTATGCTACACGACAAAGGTCTCTCTACCGATATCGACTGGCAAAACAAAGACTACAGTGGAAAAACCATCAACTCACGTTACCGATCACAATTTTACCGAATGCGAAAGTGGCAAAAGCGCAGTCGTGTCTCAAATGCCACAGAAAGAAATTTAGCAATGGCACTCGCCGAACTCGACCGAATGGCTAGCCGATTAGAATTGCCAAAGTCCGTGCGAGAAGCAGCAGCTGTCAACTACAAGAAAGCGGTCGACAAACGTTTAATTCGTGGTCGCTCAATTGAAGGCGTTGCTGCCGCATCGCTTTATGCCGCATGTCGTCAATGTGGTGTTCCACGAACGCTGGATGAAATCGGACAAGCATCACGAACCGGTCGCAAGGAAATTGGTCGGACTTACCGGTTCATGGTCAGAGAGTTGAAAATGAAGATTATGCCAACAGGTCCCGAGGACTATATTTCCAGGTTCTGCTCAGGGCTGGGTTTAGATGCAGAAGTCGAAGCAAAAGCCTATGAGTTGATTAAAGCCGCTCAAGAGAAGGAATTGACTAGTGGACGCGGTCCAACTGGAATAGCCGCTTCAATTATTTACATCGCTTCAGTGTTGTGTGGTAAGCGAAGAACCCAACGCGAGGTTGCTGAAGTTGCTGGTGTGACCGAGGTCACAATCAGAAACAGATACAAGGAATTGATTCAGAATCTGAATATTGAACTTGATATTTGAGCCAAATATCTGGTTGATGACAATGAACAAAAGCCGCTCTGAGATATCTCAGGTGGTGTTTGAAAAGGTAGCAACATTACTGGTTGAGGCTTTAGAGCGCGGGACAAAATCTTGGCCATTACCATCTCCGCCAATAATTGATACCGACTTTCCTGTCATACAACCCATCTCTCCCCAAGATTTGATAGAACAGGGTCTTGGTTTGCTGAGTGCCGATCGCGGAATGTTTGAATACAAATTGAACAGTATTGTAGATCTTGTCGTACCTCATCGAATGAATTTGACAGACGATCCATACTTGGTTCACCAAAAGTGGTTGGGAAAGCGGACTAATATGGTTGCAGAGCGGCTAATATTCTCGATTAATACTGAATGGTTAGCGAGTGCGCTTGACCCAAACGCACCTGATACAACTAGGTGGTGGCTCAGCATAGCATTACTGAATGGGTTGTCGATAGGCCCTTTTGGTCAGCCCATCCATCAAGGCTATCACCTTCTAGAATCGATTGCAATTGGTGAAAGGCCGGGTAGTTGGCACACCCAACCACGGGCTGGGCCACACCAGGTTGATTGGGACCCTAACGCAGTAGTGCCCAGAATTATGGGTGTTACCGCTCATGAATTCGGTATTGAGGCCGGAAAATGGTTGCTGCAAGAATTAGAAACCAGTAACGCCGAAAGGCGCAGATTACTGGTTGAATGGATACGATTGTTGATGGAACGTCCGGAATTAGTTGAGCCGCTTGGATTATTCGAAATACTTGCTAGACTGTGTGAAGACATGGATGTTCAAGTTGCTGTACAGATAAGTCGATGTTTGGCTAAGGCGATAGATTATGACAAAACATCTGGGCATGAATTAGCCAAGTTACTGATGCAACGGAATGAATTGATGATTAGACGTGCAATGGCAGATGTTCTGACCAGATTGTTTAGGCGTTTAGGTGATGATGCGCTACCGTTTTATTATCAGCTGAAAGAGGATAGCGACCCCGATATACTTGCCGTAGTTAGTACGACCTCAGCAGATTTGCGCTTCTTAAATGGTAATATATGGGTAGAGAATTTAGTTGAATTAAGCAAACATGACTTGCCAGTTGTACGAAGAAATTTGGTTCCCTCGTTGCGAGAATATTTTGTGAGGTTTCCAGATGATAGACATAAATTGCTACCTGTTATGTGGCAGGATGGTGACGAAGTAGTTAGGACAAGAATGCGTGAATTGCTAATCAAAATGTCTGATATATCATCAACACAATTTAGTTCAAGAATCACCGATTTGGAGCAATACGGTTGTGATTTATCGGCCTTGTGGCGGCTAATGGACGCCAGATGTGAAGGGTCTGCTCAAGCTTGGAAAGATTGGTTATCTGGTGAGGCAGATATGCCAAGAACAACCGAAACTCTGCTTCATGTGAGCACAATGGAAGCCCCAGAAACCTTGCCAAAACTTACCGAAGCATTAGAGACCCTAGACAAAGAACTAGATTTTGATGATTAGTTACTCTTCCCCTGATTGATCGTTTAATGGACCAGAAACAACCAACCCCACATACAGGCCATTGAGCATGGATAAAGATGCAACCAGCAGGACAATCATGCCGGCAGTCTCGGGCAAAATTTCTGACAGACTGGTGTTGTTGATAATCAATAAGAATACCAAGCAAAGGCAAGAGAATAACAAAACCAGTTTCCAACTTGATTCAGGTTTTTGCCAACGGTTGATTGAGGGGATAATTCCGACTTGTTTGAAGGTGAAGCGAAACCAACCGAGGTAAATACAAATAAGACCAGTTAACCCAATTACTCCTCTAGTGAATGAATCCGCTCCCCAGGGGCCTTCCGGTGCGATATCAAGCATCGTCTGAGCGACTAAAACTAAACCTGCAAGAGTAAACCATCGCCACTCAGGAACAGTTCGCATGATTACGCCATGATGGGTTATCCTTGAAAGGTTACACCCTTTGGGATTCTCGATGACAGCAGTAAATGATGCGGTTATTGTTGCTGCAGGACTAGGTGGTAGGATGTTACCAACTAGTGCCTACCTGCCCAAGGAATCTCTACCACTGGTGGACGTTCCAGTGATTATTCATCTAATCAGGGAGGCAATATACGCTGGAGTTAAACGAATTCATATCATCACATCTCCAATCAAGGATTTTTCGACGTTTCTAGAGGATAAGAATGAGTTTTATTTACTCAAACCGGAGATTAGCGAGTCATTATTTACGACTCCTGAACCGGTGAAATTTCATGTCCACATCCAACATGAGCCACTTGGGTTAGGGCACGCAATTTTACAATCCCTAGACTCGATTGACGGTCCATGTCTGATATTGCTTGGTGACAATATCATTACAGACCAGTTCTCCAGTATTCGAGATTTCAAGCCTTCAACAGCCTCAAAGAAGTTAGTAATGGCCTTCCTTGACACCGGTATACCATGTGCTGGAATATATGCTGTATCAGATAATGAAGTATGCAATTACGGAGTGGTTGAGCTAGAAAATGGCAAAATTAGTCAAATCATAGAGAAACCCAGTGTCGAGGATGCTCCATCAAACAAGGTTCTGTGTGGCAGGTATGTCTTCTCTAAAGACGCCAGACAGTTACTAGGCGAAACCTACCCAGTCGCCGAGTTTGGTGAACTCCAAACGATAGAATTACAAAAACACTGGATGGCTCGAGATGGCTTGTGTGCTGTTGATTTATCAGAATATCAGTGGTATGACTCTGGAAACCCAATCACATGGCTAAAGTCGCAGATTGACTATGGTTTGCGCAATCATGATTATGCTAGCGAATTAAGAGAATGGTTGGGAGAAAGGTTGGCTTAACGCTGTCCAGGTTTCCAAAAGGTCAAGGGAATTGGGGCTTGATTATTCACGCATCGGTTCGCAAGGTGGTCTGCACGTTCGTTCCACCGATGGCCTCGGTGGGCCCTGACATGCCGCCACTCAATGTTGCGTAATTTTCCCACCTCAAGCCATAAATTCTGGACTGATTTGACTAATGCTTTGTTGGCTTTAGCCCGCCATTCACCGGTAGCCAAATTGCCAGCGTATTGGGAATCAGTGTATATCACAGCATCCTGTTGACCACCTTCAATAAGTAGCCACCTGAGTGCCATAGCGAATCCTGTTAATTCAGCAGTATTGTTAGATCCTACCTCGGCACCAATAAATTCCTGACTATCAGCATCACAGATCACGAAACCCGATGACTCTTCGAGGATTTCTCCACTACCCTTTCCCAAGCCATTATCACCGGTTACTACGGCTAATCCCCACGCAGCTGGGGTTTGTGAATTGACATTTTGATTTTCCAAACAGGAACCGTCGATGTAGAGCGCAAAGGTCCCGTCACTAGAGGTCACAGGCTCACTCGCCAATTTCCACCTTGTATGCAGCAGCGTCCATTAGGTTGGAGACTTGTTCAGGGTTGGTTAATGTCATTTTGACGATCCAACCATCACCGTAAGGACT
>DUKK01000051.1 GCA_013329355.1 Candidatus Poseidoniaceae archaeon
CGAGAACATCGCGGGTACCCCTCGGGTCAATTATCCCGTCATCCCACAAACGCGCAGTGGAATAATATGGACTTCCCTCCGTCTCATATTTGTCAAGAATTGGCTGTCTGAAGTCATCCAGTTCTTTACCCATCATTGGGGGTAAGCCTTCCCGCCCTCGTTGATCTTGTTTTACCGTCGCCAAGACATCAGCAGCCTGTGGGCCACCCATAACTGAAATTCGACTATTTGGCCACATGAAAAGGAACCTTGGATCGTATGCACGACCGCACATACCGTAGTTTCCGGCACCGTGAGAACCACCAATTATTACGGTGAACTTTGGAACATTTACACAGGATACTGCAGTAACCAATTTTGCCCCGTCTTTAGCAATGCCACCGGCTTCATACGCTTTCCCTACCATGAATCCGGTAATATTCTGTAGGAATATCAGTGGAATGCCGCGTTGACCGCACAATTCAACAAAATGTGCGCCTTTCATTGATGACTCTGAAAATAATATACCGTTATTGGCTACAATGCCAACCTTATGACCATGGATGTGGGCAAATCCGCAAACTAGTGTCGCGCCGTATCGCGCTTTGAATTCATGGAACCTTGAGCCGTCGACAATTCTTCCAATTATTTCTTTGATGTCAACCGGGGTGCGGTTATCCATTGGTATTAAACCCAATAAATCCTCAATGTCGTGTGCTGGCTCTTCAGGCGCCTGAACAGCAGCGGGTGTGAGTTCTCTAGGACCCAAATTTTCGACGACATTTCTCACTAGGCGTAGAGCTTCGGGCTCATCCTCAGCAAAATGATCGGCAACACCCGATTGAGCAGTGTGGACGTCAGCCCCACCCAGTTCTTCCGCCGTAACCTCTTCGCCGGTAGCTGCTTTGACTAAGGGAGGGCCAGCGAGAAAAATTGTCCCGTTGCCTTTGACAATTATTGATTCATCTGACATTGCTGGGACATACGCTCCCCCAGCAGTACAAGAACCTAACACTGCAGCGATTTGTGGGATTGCATCGCCGGACATCCTCGCTTGATTTCTAAAAATACGTCCGAAGTGACCGATGTCAGGAAATACCTCATCCTGCAGTGGCAGGAATGCTCCGCCTGAATCGACCAGGTAAATACACGGGAGGTGGTTCTCATGAGCGATTGTTTGGGCTCTGATATGTTTCTTTACCGTCATTGGATAGTATGAACCACCCTTCACAGTAGCATCGTTAGCGACAAATAGACATTCTCGACCATTAACCATACCCACCCCAGTAACAATCCCCGCACTGTGGGCTCGGCCGTCGTATAAGCCATAGGCTGCTAGAGGAGATAATTCAAGAAAGGCAGTACCCGGATCTATGATGCGTTCAATACGCTCTCTGGGTAGTAATTTACCCCGGCTGCGATGTCGCTCAACATATTTGCCACCGCCACCGTTAGATGCTACACTGAGGCGTTCGCGTAATGTCGATAGAAGCGCAGAGTTGTGTTCTTTGCGTGTTTGATACTCTGGATCGGCGCGATTTACTCGTGTCGGTAATCTGTCCATAATACCCCTCGTAACAATGCAACACGACTCGACATTTAACGGTTCGAGTTGGTTTATCAGACATCAAGCGTGAGCCTGCCAATATCTCTCAATCCAGGTGCTAGTCCGACAATTAAAACAGCCAAGACAATCAGCATGCGTAAGTGCATTTGGCGTCTTTCAACACGCATTTCAACAAATAACCAGACAATGGCTGCGACTAGGAACGCCTTTACTATGGCGAATAACCATGCTCCCGGAGGATTATTTGACTCCATCAATGGGTCAATACCCATAGACTCAGCAAGTCCGATGCCAAACTGAATTACGGCATCACTAACTGGGTGCTTTTCACCATAGCCGAATAAATCAATCCCAACCATTGTTGCGAATCCATCACATAGTTGACCAAACACCATTGCTAGCACCATCGGATTGGCCATAAGAGCCCTGCGCGACAACTGTTCTACTGGGTGTTGCGCAACTTTGTCACCCGCTTCCTCCCAAGATTTCAGACTGATGCCGTGAGGCAAAACTCCTGGCTGGTAATCGGTCAGCTTCATGTGCCTTGCGTCGTCTTTGCCGTAACGATAGAGATATACACAGACCAGGGCTGGAAGGCCAAGAACAAGCAACGCCGGCCACAGTGGCTGAGACTCAACAACTCTACCACTCTCTTGTTGCCATGGTGATGCAATAAATTGGAACCAGTGAAATAGACCTAGAACCGATGTTGCACTACCAAATGAGATTAGCCCTCTTGTTAATGCTGGCCAATCAGCCGTTCGAATGATTAGGTAAAATAAACAATACAGCGCAACGGGGAAACTCAGCACAATCCAGACCATATTGATGTCTGGATGACTTACATAACTTGGCTGATACAGCAGGCTCCAATGCAGGAACAACAGTAGACCAAGGGTGATAAATAATACAGTACGGCTCTTTTCACGGTCATTATCATCTGTCGAATTATCCCACTTAGCGGCTAATTTGTGTGAAATTATAGCTGTAGCTACCAACCAAATTGCCAGATGAATGTGAATAATCGGAGAGATCAACAACCAATCAACATCGGAATTAAAGAAATCTGAATCTTCCAACACTCGCAGCACTGGTGCTAGGACCACCCACGCAATGAGCGCATACATCATGCGATCATCTGCAGGTAGATTCAGTTTCCTAAAGACTGCCTGAAGCACAACAACGCAGAGTAGGACTGTAGTTGCGTATAAAGCGGTATTTTCAGGTGAATAACCAGCATCGCCTGCCGTGCCTGCGTCTTTGACTATCGGGTCCCAGACAATCGGTTTTAGCCCCTCAGTCCAAAAAAAGTCATTGGCAAAAATCAGCCCGAAGGAAACTGTGGCAAACACTCCAACAGCAAACCACACTGCAACTTTTTCTAGCGGTGAGTAAAGGCTTGAATCAAGCGATTTAGGTTCATCATCGAACAGCGCTTCAATCTCAGCAGCCGTTACCATGTTATCTACCACCAACCCATAATTGATGAATATTAGGTTGGTGAGGGAGTGCAAATTACTCTTCTTCACCGTCTTGTAATCTAGCTATTAATTCGGCTTTCTTGCCGCTAACTGGTAGTCCTTTAGCCTTCAATCGCTCCTTTAGGTCAGCGACTGATAACTTTGCTAGGTCCTCTACTTCATCAGCTTCATCGGCGTCGATATCTGGAATGACACGCGGTTCGTGAACTTCAACAAATGAAATTTTGCCGCACTCGACTGCGTCCCGAATCATGGTAACTAAGCGGAATTTCAGCATTGCTGCGTTGGTATCAAACAGCATAGCTTGCGGCAGAATAATTGACAAATCATCGCCCTTGAATGATACCTCAAAGCCTGAATGGCCTGAGTTTGACTCTAGCAGACCTAAGACCTTGTCTTCCTTACCTTTTACTTCCTTGACCACGGTAAAAACGTATTTTAACGTCTTACCTGCCATTGGATGGTTGTAATCAATTCTCGCTCTGCCAGCCGCTAGGTATGAAAGATAGCCCTGTCGACCGTTGATGTTTACTGGTGCACCAAGATAGAGAGAATTGGGGTCTTGCACAGCTCTTCGCAATTTGTCGATACTAATTGTTTCAACTAGCGAAGCATCTTTTTCACCATACCCATCAGCAGGCGCTATTTCGACATCTACTTCGTTGCCTACTTTCGCTTCCTTCAAGGCCGCCTCAAAACCCGGTATTAGATTTCCATTACCCACTACGCAGACCATCGGAGTGTAGGTTCTGCCTTCTTGATGCATCTCATGCTCTTTGGCGATTGCCTCTCTTGTAGTTTCAATCAAGTCACCAGTTTCTCCGCTGAATAAGTCGTAATCAACATGAATTATTGCACCATCTTCCATGATATATCCTCCTTGAGGGATATTCGCCCGACTGACCCCCCCTTCATAATATCTCGGTTAAAAAAAGGGTCATTCCGCTTCCGATAATTTTTGATTTTTGGCTACCTGTTGCTTGGTTTTGTGAATTCCACTGTATGTTACGCCCAACATTCCGAGCATCATTAATGACCATCCAATCCATACTAGATGAGAACCGGGTAGATCATAGATGGTTACTCTGACCAAATTGACAGATTCCAAGCCACTTGACGAGGTTTGCTGCATCAAACCTTGAGCTTGTGTGCCGTCAAAAATAAACACCATGTCCCCTGACCAGCGTGATAGCACGTCAACTTCCGAACGTGCAGTTCCAGTCCGGTCAAAACGCAGCATTCCTGGCTCTACGACTCCTATTTCCTCGAAGTCCCCCTCGCTGTAGTCATACACCGTTATTTTGGCACCAACAAAGCCATCACCTACATCCAAATCATCTTCTGTAGCCATTAACTCTGTGAATTCATAGCCATAATCACCATCAATTATTATCTCATCCTTGACCAAAGTAATTCGATGACTTGCATCACCCCGGTCGACCAGCACAGTGGTAGTGATGTGGCCGATAAGCAATAACGCAAGTCCTAGATGTACTATGTGAGCATTGAAGGGTATCCTCAGCCAAAACCTTTGCTTACCACTGTGTGATATCTGCTGCTTAATTTCAAATGCTAACGGGCCAATTAAAATCAGTAGCATAGGAAACGAAATCCAAGCAATTAAGCCCCTATCGATATATTCCGATAACGCAGTTGAGGAGTCGCCGCCCAATGTATCCGAGTAAAATAACGCCATAAACAACGAAAATAACACAATACCGCCAATGGCATAGAGTGTGCTTTTGTAATTCGATTTTCGGCGCGTATAAGTCAGCATCGCCGCAGCAAAACCAAGCAAAAATGGGGCTCCATACAACTCATGGGCATCGAAGTTGACTGTATCGATACTTTCCAGCAGTATTACCAAAGTCAGCACTAAGTATAGACTGACCAGCATCACAGAACACCACAAAGCGGTTTGATTGAGGCGTCGTCTAGTCAGCCAACCTGTTGTAGATTTTGGCTGATCTTCCTCGACTAAAAATGGCGCTAAGAAGACTAGAATTACTACTGCAGCAATGATTACGCCAATCATTCCCGACCATGCGCCAGCAAGTGCAAGCATTATTCCCATGCTAGCCCATATCCATTCATTGGTGGCATTATTTGAGTAATACATCGGTGTTAGGAAGATGATAAACAAGAGCACAAAAAACGCCTTTGGGATTAATACGTAAATCGCTAGAGGCAGGATTATGATTGAGGGTAAAAACCTGCCAGAATAAAAACTCCAACCATTTGTCTGTCGATCAATCCGTGGATTGGAAATTTTATCTAACCCGACGAAACTTAACACTAAGCCGAATATCACTAAATCTGGAATCCAATGGTATAGATCCGCACCGAGAAATATTGCACATGCAGAACCAACCGTCGGGATAAGCAAAACCAAGGCGGAATTTGGCGTTTCTCGACCGTGGTGTGATTGCCGATTCAGCATCAACCAAGCGCCAATTAGTAACAAAATAAACATCAAGTAAGTCATTATTTCGACGCCGGCCATTCCATCACTCTTGAGTAGCATCATGCGAGAAAAAGCATCATCTGGCGCTGAGCCGGTCTCTGAGGTAACGAAGGTATGCACTGAGGAAGCCCACACACCACCGGCTCTTGTTACAAGTGTTGCGAAGAGGGCTAACGCCCCAACAACCAAACCTGCACCAATCCACCCTTTATCGCTTACCTTACCCGGCCTGGTGCGCATGTGAGATAAGCCAACTAGTGCCAACCACGGCAAAAATGACCCTGTTTCAACCGGATCCCAGGCCCAGTATCCACCCCAGTCCAAGATAAGGTAAGCCCACAAACCGCCTAGGCCAATACCAATGGTAGTTACTAGAAGTCCGGGGCGAACCAGCGACAAGATTCGTTCATCTATACCAGCAACTCCGCTAGTAAAAATGCCAGATAGAGAGATTGCAGTTATGAAGATACAGAAAGAATAAGCGAGGAATATAATAGGCGGGTGAATTATCATTAAGTCAGTTTGCAATAACTCGTTGAGGCCGGAACCAAAAAAGAAGTCAGGGGTTTTCTTAAACGGATTAAGCACCGCAGCAATCAACAATAACGTGAGCGAGAAACCATACATGACTCGCTGTCTAAAATCACGTGCAGCGATTGATTCGACCGACTTGCCGACCATTGGTCGCCGCCATATCCACGCCAATAGCGCCATCCAGACCACCCACATCAGGATTGGCCCCTCACGCGCTGCCCAGGTAGCAGCAAATCGGTATTTCATCGGGAGGGCCTCACCGCCAAATGCGGCAACATACTGTAGCGACGTATCGTTGACCAGAAATCTACTAACCAAAGCAAAAAATGGTAGCGCAAGTAACATGTGTGCCGCCAAACCGGCGGGCTTAGAGATTTCATGAAGCCCAGGTTTAACCATCAGGACGACTGCTGCGATGCTTGCAATATACAGTGTCGCCTCCCACATAGCCTAGGCTACCCCCGGATCTTGATGGAGTTAACTCCCGTAATAATCTGTGGTTGAGGCTCACTACCAACCGAAATGCTTGGCTCGACTGTAGCCAAATGATAGTAAAACCGAAATGACCTTTTTGGTCAGTAATACTGGCTTGCGGACAAGAATCTTTAATCCGATTCCAAGTTTCTGGAATGGCGACATGTTACCTAGCTCGTCCGGGAGACATTTAGCCATTATAGACATCTCTTCGTCTGTAAGTTCGTAGAGAGCGGTTTTGCCTTTGAGGATTTTGTGATAAGGTGGGAAGCGCTTTTTCCATGCATGCTCATAATCCATCAGGGACTGTTGTGAAAGATCACCACTAGCAATCGCTTTGGCCACAACACTGGCGGCCTCTCTGCCCGACCAGAGCGCCAGATGAGACCCTCCTTCAAACAGTGGTGATGTGAAACCCGCAGCATCACCGACCAGTATTACCCCATCATCAACAGTAACATCGCGCGGGCCAGAAATAGGTATTGTTCCACCAAATGGTCTGACTCTGACCGACTCTTTTCGCCATTGTGGATTGACAATTGGTTTGCCATCAAGATAAGTATCTTGAATAAATTTGTCTAGATACTTAATTCCACCTTTCTTTTCGGTGGTAACCAGACCCACATTCGCTCTGTCGCCCTTTTTAGGAATCATCCAAACATACCCATGTGGCGAGTATTGCGGCCACAAATAAAAATCAAGATAACCATCGTTCTCGACCTCAGTCATCTCATATTGGAAGCCCGCAATTACTTCGACTGAGGTGCCCATATCAAGTAATTTGGATGACGCTCCGGCAACACCTGATGCATCAATTACCGCCTTGCAATAAATTGGAAACCGGTCGCCTCTACCATCAATTTTCCAATTGGTAAATTGATTTTTGCTATTGTAAATTCTTTCCATCGATTTTACTTTATGAGCAAGATGGAGTTTCGAGCCTAATTTGCCAGCCTCATCCATCAACCACTGTTCGAATAGATGCTTCTCTAAGACATAGCCTGGCTCCGTTAGCAGTTTTTCTGTCCCATCAGGAAAAATAACTCTGATGCCCTTGACATCTAAGGCTTTGACGTGATCTGGAATATCTAGGTCAAGATTCTGCACTGCAAGGTCAGATAAGCATTCGCCACAATGAACTGGCACTCCGACTGAGGGGTCGGCTTCGACTACCACCGTCTTTAATCCAGCACGGGCGCAGTGTATTGCCGCAGACCCACCTCCGGGGCCCGCACCGATGACTAGCACATCGACCATGTCAGCGTCCTCTGCCATGAACAACCGAGCAATAATCAGTCCATCAATGAAGCGGTTGAACTACCGTGGCTGCCTACGCAGGTTCAAAGGTATAATCATGTTGGGTGGAGCGTGGCTTGGAAGACTCTGAAGCGTTGGATGCGACACCTAGAATCAAGAGGTGAGATGCTCAAAATCGCTAGACCAGTAGATGTTGAGTACGAGGCCGGTGCGATCGCAGACCTATTAGTGAAAAATGACGGCCCCGCCGTATTGTTTGAACAACCAAGATTACCTGATGGTTCAATATCAGAGATACCCCTAGTTATGAACATCTTTGGCAGCAACGATCGGACTCTAAGAGCCCTAGGTGCATCACATGAAACGGAAGTAGGCGACCGAATGGTCGCAATGATGAAGCCCGATATTGGCGCCTACATGAGAGCACCATGGAAAGCACTACCGCTGGTCAGAGATGCCCTTGCTATGCCACCAAGAAAGAAATGGCGAGGCAATTGTCAAAGAATCAGACTGGATACAGATTTAACCAAGCTGCCTATTCCTAAAACTTGGCCAATGGATGGCGGTGCTTTTGTCACCCTACCATTGGTGGTAACCAAAGATCCCATTTCGGGTGAGCATAATCTTGGGATGTATCGTGCGCAGGTTTTTTCAGAGAAAGAAATAGGGCTCCACTGGCAAATACACAAGCACGGTGCAGACCATGCTGCTGCCATAGGCGAAGCGCAAAAGATGCCGGTGGCTATTTGTATGGGAGGTCCGCCAGAGCTGATATTTTCCGCTATCGCCCCGCTACCAGACAACCTCACAGAATACCAATTTGCTGGGATTCTTGGCAGCAGATCACTGCGAATAACCAAAGCGGTGAGTCAAGATTTGATGGTTCCAGCTGAGGCAGATATTGTTATCGAGGGTTATTGTATTCCAGGTGAAACCAAACTAGAGGGTCCATTTGGTGACCACTTCGGGTTTTATTCCTTGACCGGTCAATATCCAGTGATGCATGTTACTGCAATTACTGCGCGTAAAGATGCTGTTCTGCCGGCAACAATTGTCGGCCTACCTCCGATGGAAGACGGATATCTAGGCGAAGCAATTGGGCGCCAATTCTCACCAGTGTTGCAATTTCAGCATAGAGACGTAAAAAGTGTTCACCTCCCATTGGAAACCGGTTTCCATAATCTAGCAATAGTTGCGGCCAAACAACGTTATCCCCGTCAGGCTAGAAAAACTGCTTTGGGGTTACTCGGTGCTGGACAGATGATGTTCCTCAAAGCGATAATAACTGTTGATCCTGACCAGAATCCGAAAGACCTAGAAGCATTACTCGACGCTCTGAATGATAAAGTCGAAATTGCCAACGACGTAATTATCCTCGAAGGCATGGTCGCCGACTCATTAGATGCATCTAGCCCCTATGAGAATGTCCATGACAAATTAATAATCGATGCAACGACAATCCCTGAGCGAGACCCAAGATCGGATAACTTACCACTCGAGGGGTCCTTTAAACAAGCAACTCCAAAATGGCGCCAAGGGCTTGCAGAATCAAACATCTTCACCGAGTTAGAATCGGTGAAAAATATACCTGAAGTAACCGATGCTAGAATGTTACGAAACAACATGTTAGTTGTTACCACCAACATTGAAGGAAGCCCATCGCCCAAAACTGGTTCAGAAACATTCAATGACGGAGCAGAAACCGCGAGAATAGCGAGAATTTCCCAATTGAAAAATTCAATCTGGCAATTGGATTCTAAAAAGTGTTTAAGATGGCTATTTATCACTAATGATGATATGGATTTAACCTGCAAGAAAGCCAGAAGAAGACTGCTTTGGCAACTAACCTCCAGATTTGATGTCGGCAGAGGCCTATTTTTCGATGAGGATCAACAGCGGCTTTGCTGGGATGCAACCACACCAATACCAAGCGAAATACATGGTGTGAGACGGTGGCCCGCAATTACCCTACACTCAGAAGAAACTCTAGAGAAAGTGGCGGCTCATCCGGAATTAGCAAAATACGAGTGGCCTGTGCACCTAGAATTCGGGGGCGCAAGTTGATGGATGTCAAACAAGTAATGTCATTCATCAAAATTGAACACACACTATTTTCACTACCGTTCATTCTTATCGGTTACTTCATTGCAGTTGACCAGTTTTACAGTTCGGGAGAGATGCCAATAATTGACTTAGTGTTGGTGCTGGTCGCAGCTGTTGGCGCCCGTGGCTTGGCGATGACGCTCAATAGGATCATAGACAGAAAAATCGATGCGGTAAATCCGAGAACAGCCAAACGACATTTAGCAACTGGAGCGATGTCGCTAGTCACAGCTTGGAGTTTAGCAACAGTATTCTTCGGCATGTTGG
>DUKK01000143.1:0-324 GCA_013329355.1 Candidatus Poseidoniaceae archaeon
AAATTCACAAGTCGGGTGCAAACGTGTTAATCTGTCAGAAAGGTATCGATGAACTTGCCCAACACTACATGGCTAAGGCTGGTATTTTTGCCATCAGGAGAGCGAAGAAGTCGGATATGGAAGCGCTATCAAAAGCGACCAGCGGGAAAATTGTGACGAATTTAGACGACCTTACCGGTGATGACTTGGGTCACGCAGAGAAGGTTGAAGAGAAAAAAATAGGTGAGTCTGAAATGACTTTTATAACCGGTTGCCCTGAAGCAAAATCCGTTTCAGTTTTGCTTCGAGGCGGAACTGAACACGTTGTTGATGAGATTAGACGAG
>DUKK01000143.1:620-2957 GCA_013329355.1 Candidatus Poseidoniaceae archaeon
CGTTGTTGATGAGATTAGGCGAGCGTTTGACGACGCAGTGGGGGTTGTTTCTGTTGCTTGGGAAGACGGCGCAGTATTGACTGGTGGTGGAAGTGTCTTAGCTGCGTTATCCAGAGATTTGCGAACATTTGCGGAGACTGTTGGTGGCAGGGAACAAATGGCAATCGAAGCATTCGCTTCAGCGCTTGAGATAATACCCAGGACCCTTGCAGAGAATGCCGGACTTGATCCAGTGACCACACTCATAGAACTTAGAAAGGCCCACGCAGATGGCCAATCAAATGCGGGTATCAATGTCTACGAAGGTGGCGTGGTCGACATGCGAGAAGCAAATGTTCTGGAACCAATTCGAGTTGTAGAGCAGGCAATACAATCAGCCACAGAAACCGCAGTTATGATTCTGAGGATAGATGATGTCATTTCATCCAAGGGCGTCGCAATGGGTGACGAAATGGGTGATATGGGCGATTTCCAAATGTGATTTTCAGCAGTATTTTTGCTCACCGTAAAAGCCTCTCCCTACGGGAGAGCAAGCAACCTTCAAAGACTACGGCGGTTTGGAAATATTGAGTGAGCAGTATGCCAGAGGTTCCTGACAGGCAACTAACAATATATTTCGGTTCTCAAACCGGTAACGCTGAAGAGCTCGCCGGCAAAACCGCAAAATTAGCTAAGAAATTCAATCTACAAGCAAAAGTCGTAGACATAGGCGATGTAAAGCCGGAAAACTTTGCTGACACCAAGCGTGTTTTTATCATCACCTCGACTTGGGGTGAAGGTGAAATGCCAGACAATGCAGAATCGATCTGGCTTTCGACATGTGAACAAAACCCAAGTCTCGGTTCAGTCAACTTCTCCATATGTGCCATCGGTGATACATCATATGATGAATTCTGCAAGGCTGGGCTTGACTGGGACGCAAAGTTCAACCAACTTGGTGCAACTAGAGTTCACGACATTCAGTTGTGTGATGTAGACTACGAGCCTGCATGGGAATCCTGGGCAAACTCAGCACTTCAAGCGATGTCAGACTTAGACACCGGAACTATCACTGTTGATGAATCAGAAGTTGTTGCTGAAACAACCACTACCCAAGCTAGTGCCGTCGCAACATCCGGCGAGGCAAGTGAAGAACTGGCAGCACTGATGGCAGGTGATAGATCGCTAGCAATATTGTTCGGCTCCCAAACTGGCAATGCAGCAGGGCTGGCTGAGAAAACAGCAAAACTCGCTGCGGATTACGGTTTAGTCCCTAAGGTGTATGACATGGACGGTTTTGACACGTCTACTTTAGCCACCCACAAGCGAACCCTAATCATCACCTCGACTTGGGGTGAGGGAGAAATGCCGGACAATGCAGAGTCGCTATGGCAGACGGTAAATACTCAGGGGCCATCGCTATCTGGTGTTCATTTTAGCGTGTGCGCCATCGGTGATACCGCATATGATGAGTTTTGCAAAGCCGGTGTCGATTGGGACGAAAAGTATCAGAGCCTAGGTGCAAGTAAGGTGCATGATATTCAACTCTGCGATGTTGATTTCGAACCACCATGGTCACTGTGGGTTGCAGAAGCACTCCCGAAAATAGCCTGTGTTGATTCTTCGGGAACACTGCAAATAGAACTGCTTGAACAAATGAAAGCATATGGAAACAGTAGCGACGATGAAGTTGTTTCTGGTGATTATGCTCCGGGTGTAATTAACAAAACAGAGTTAACAGTCACATTGGAAATATTCCGTTACTGCCCTACTGCGGCAGAATCCGGGTGGGATACAGTAGTCTGTGCAATACCAGCAAATGCATCAATACAAGACATGCTCACCGCAGTCAAAAACAACGTTGATGGTAGTTTGACATTCAGAGCTGGCGATGGAACCGGTTCGCCGACCTCAGGGGTTAGAGTCAACGGGCGGTTGGTATTAGCTGATTCAACTAGCATATCTGATGTTATTAGTGCAGATGGCAGAATTAAGATTGAACCATTGTCTGGTTATCCAGTGATTAGAGATTTGATGGTCGATTACTCCAGATTTGAGGAAAACCGAATTAAGGCCAAGCCGTGGATGAGTTCTAGCCCCCGTGAAGGAGAATATCTAATCAACGGAATGGCAGTAGGTGTCATGGAATCTGAGGATGCAGTTAAACTACACACAGCCAGTGATGTAATGTCTTATCAACTGGTTCATTCAATGTCTGATACGGTTGCTTATGATTCGAAGTATGAGGGTCCCGGTATCCATCTCCAACGCTGGAACAGAGTCAATGACCCAAGATCTAGTGAGAAATATAAGAATTCGTTAATTGCTTCTCTTAACCATCCAACAGGAGTCTGGGGA
>DUKK01000046.1 GCA_013329355.1 Candidatus Poseidoniaceae archaeon
TCACCGGAATCTATTGTATCTACAGGTGCGACGCACCCCGACAGAATAACTACCAAGCCGAGAAATAGCGCAATTATTCTAGGCTGCATGCCCTTCACCAGACGAGTGGTTTCTCTTAGTAGAGCCGGAGTTGTTGAGGGAGACTTTAGGCTTCTTGACTTCGGGGAACCAATTGCTCAATCCGTTCCAATCTGGGTCTAATCCCAAGTCTGCAAGCAGAAGTTTGCTACTAATTCTCGCACTCTCAAAAATTGTCGGTAGTCCGCTGCCAGGGTGTGTTCCACCGCCAACAATATACAGGTTCTTAGCTTCTTCAAACCTGTTGTGTGGCCTTCTCCACAACATTTGATTGAGATTGTGAGCCAGATTGAAAACTGCTCCACGGTAGATGTCTGATGCGCCCCAATCATCTGGTGTGACGATCGTTTCTGAAATTATGTGATCAGCGACATCGTCAAATCCTAACTTGGCCATCTGTTTGATGATAATGTCTCGGTATTCGTCTTTCAAATCTTCCCAGTTAATTGACTCGTGGGTATTTGGGACTGGAACCAAAACGTAGAGTGTAGAGCAGCCTTCAGGCGCCAAATCGGGATCTGTCACACATGCATTTTGCACATACAGAGATGGGTCGTCCCAAGTGATTTTGTGATTTGTGATGTCATTGAGATTTTCTTCATACCGCTGAGAGGCATAAATTTGGTGGTGCGGTTGATCATCATAGGTTTTGTCCATGCCCAAATATAGCATAAATGTGGAGCAGGAGTAACCTTTCTTTTCCAGTTTCTTGTTTGACCACTTTTTGCGCTTTTCATCAGGCACAAGTGTGGTCATTGCGTGGGCAAAATCGGCATTAACGACAACCTTATCAGCATAGATTGTCTCGTTCTCTAATTCAACGCCAACTACAGTTTTGCCTTCATAAATTAGTTGTTTGACTGGCGTTGAGGTTCTAATCTTGGCGCCAAAGCTTTCTGCGATCTTGGCTAGTTTAGGGGTTATCGAGCCAAGTCCTCCACGAGCGTGGAAGATGCCATGCTCATATTCTAGGAACGCTAGTATGGTAAATAATGATGGCGCGTGGAATGGGCTCATACCAAGATACTTGGTTTGGAATGACATAGCGAGCCTGATTCTTTCATCATCGAAATTCTTTCTGAGGTCACTCGCTACAGATGCCCACGGCTTCAAGACTTGGGCAACACGTAGAGCTCTTCTGGTAAATAGGTTTGAGGGACCGGTCCACGGCGTTTGCAAACATGCTTTTGACAGGTCTAGTTTCTTGCGGTTTTCTTTGACATACTTTTCGAAACCTTTGGCGTTTTTATCGCCAGATAATTCACGAATTCTTTCTGTCATCAGAGCCAAATCGCTAGTTGCGTCAATCTCTCCACCAGCACCGAAAACAAGACGGTAAGATGGATCGGTTAGAGGAATCAACTCGAGCTCTTTGTGAGCATCTAAGCCAACCGCTTGAAAGATCTCTTCGATTACTTCCGGGAAGTGGAAGAATGTTGGTCCTCGATCGTATGTGAAACCATCTTTTTCGACTAACTTTGTTCTGCCACCGACTCTGGATTCCTTCTCGATTACGGTCACATCTACTCCTGAGTAAGCGAGTAGCATTGCACTAGCAAGTCCGCCCGGACCTGCGCCAACGATAACTGCTGTGGGTTTCATCTCTGCTTGCATGGTTGGTAATCACCTTGGCTGACATATAAATGACAGTTTAATTCCACAGTAAATATAGCAACCCTGTAGGCATGTCATACCTTGGTTTTCAAGGCTTGCTCAACTGCCAGTCGGGCTGAAATTAACGCGCCTTCCACACTACCGTGGTAAGTATGGTCACCACAGCTAAAATCACGATTTTTGGTGGTTAGACCATCGTAATGATCGCCCGTCAATTCGGGCAGAGCTGATTGAATGTATTGCACATCGAGGGTTTTCCATGATGAAATTTGCTCTGGAAACCATTTAGTCAGCTCATCAATGACTGACTCTTCTACGGCTCTCTCATCAGACAGGGAGCGGTTTTTTGCATCCTCACCGACCACTGTGACCGCGACTAGCGATTGGTTCTGTGGTGCGTAGCTTGGCTGTATGTCTGATGGTACTGCAAGGTGAGAAATCAAACTACGATCTTGTTCAATATTAGAATTCAGCAAAATATACTTCCCTTTTAATGGTGATTGAGGTGCAGCGAAATACAATGTCCAAACATCCCTAGTCAAGCAGTTATTGGTTGGAGTATGTGCTCGTATGATGAAGTCATACATTCGCTTTTCACCTTCGGAAATTAATGCCTTAGTTGACACAAACTCAACCTCTGTATTTAACTTCAGATTTGTGTTTTTGAGTCGCTGAAACAGTTGCTGTGGACAAGCTGAAATCCCATTTTCTGGCAGGACCATGTTCCCTCTGGACATATTTTTGAAGACAAACTTAAACATCCGACTATCTGTTCTTAATTGAGATTCAAGAAAAATCCCCCCAAATAATGGCCGAAAAAAGCGATGAATAAACCGCTCTGAAAACCCTCTCGAACGTAGATAATCAATGGTAGTAATGGATTTTTCAGAGAATAGTTGATT
>DUKK01000159.1 GCA_013329355.1 Candidatus Poseidoniaceae archaeon
TAATTTTCGAGGTGGATATGGAAAATGTTGTCCATGGTAAGGCAAATTTATTCACCTATATGCACAACCTATCTGACCACGCAAAAACTGTGGTGCTCAGGGTACAGTCACCCGATTTCAAACCACGCGACCTGGCTATGACCTATTTACTTAAACCGGGTGAAAAAAAAGTATGGCCAGACACAGGTGTCCCTCTTTCTCAAGCAGGAAATAAAGATGTTCTGGCCATTATGTCTGCATTACTGCGCGATGGTACTGTCGCCTGGCAGACATTACTACCTGAAAGATTTGGTGAAGCAACAGTAAGTGTCCGATTGGAGGAAGTTAGCGGCGAATTATTGATTGGTTCACAAATGAATGTTAGAATTCGGTCTGTTTTTAAAGAAAAAATTAGGTCTGCGTCATCCGTCGTATTCAATCTGATTGGCATCACTGGAACCATTATTTCTTCAACCTTACTAACGTATATCATAGTTTGATAATTATTCTATCATGCATAATTTTGAAATGGAGAACTCATAGCCTTGTTCATGCGCGGTAGACTGAATGATGGTGAAGAACGACCTGATGCGGACCTACGTGAAAGGCTTCATGCAATGGAGACGAAAGTTCGCAAAATGCGCGAGACTAGGAATAATTTCAATGCGCAAGCAAAAGTTTCTGCAGAAAAGAGAAACTCAGTGCAAGCTCAATACAAAGAGCATCGTAGTAAGATAGAATTGCTCGTCGCCGAAGTGAGGGCAATGCGCGCCGAAATAAAGTCATTCAAGGAAAAGAGGAACACAATCCAAAGTCAGATGCGTGATTTGATTTCACAAATCAAAGGAAAACGGAAAGATCATAATAATAAGCGTTCAGCCACTGCAGAATATGCTGATTTAAAACAACAAGTCGACGCACTGGAAAAGAAATTTGAGACTACATCAGTAGGCGTGAATAAAGAGAAAGAAATGGTCAAGAAAATTAAAGAATTCTCCAAGCGAATTGAAGAACTAGAACCAGAAGTTGCAAAGTTCAAGATGGTTGAAGTAGATATGAGTGATATTGATACAGCGATTAAAACACTGAAATCTGAAGCTGACGCAGCACATAATGAGATGATTCAAGCTGTTGAGAGGTTGAACGAGAAGACACCCGAAGTCGACGAGGCATTTGCTCACCGGGACTTTTTGAAATCTGAGGGTGACAGATTCCATGCAGAGTTCGTCGAATTGAAGGAAAAAGCCAATGATGTTCACGCAAAGATAGAGGAGTTAATGGTTGACGTGAATAAGGCAAGAGATGAGTTAAAATCGGTTCGAGAGGAACGGAAGTCATGGCTAACTGATCACAATGCAGCAGTAGCCAAAGAGATGCAGACGGGTGCTCAATCAGAAACCGTTGCAGACAATCTAACTGAATCGTTATTATCCAATGGTAGTATAACATTCGGCGGTCTTAGCCGAGAGGATTTTGCCCAAAAATCTAAGTCTAGGAAGTCGGATAAGAAGAAAAATATGCGACGTATAGACGTCAATTCCACAAGGCGAAGATAGGTGTGCCCATGCTTGGCATAATTATGGCCGGTGGCCGAGGAACAAGGTTATTGCCTCTCACCGAAAACAAGCCTAAACCTCTAGTAAATATACTGGGTAAACCAGTTATTGACTATGTTAAAGACGCTCTGGTAAATGCAGATGTAAGTGAGATAATTGTTACTACTGGTTACCAAGGTGATAGTTTGGCGGAGCTGGTTAACCAGTGGAACAATAATTTAGCCATTGAATGTTCGGTGAATCAAGAAGACTCACCAATGGGCACAGCAGGCAGTGTGAAATTGCTCCAATCTAAATTGACCGAGGCATTTTTTGTGGCATCAGGTGATGCGGTTATATCATCAAACTTGAAATTGTTACATGATGCTCACCGAAATTCGGGTGCCATGGTGACTATGGGCTTGTGGGAGGTGAACGACCCATCACAATTTGGAATTGTTGGATTGTCATCTGAACACGGTGGTTCAATAGAAGGCGATTTACATGAAGGCTTTGTAGTTAAATTTGTGGAAAAACCAACTCCTGATGCGGCATTCAGTCGTATCATCAATGCAGGATTGTATATTGTCGAGCCAGAAGTAATGGAACTAATACCTGATGGTCAAAAATATGACTTCAGTCGCCAACTATTTCCGCATTTACTAGAGTTGGGATTACCAATATACGGATTTAAGCTTGATGGTGCGTGGTTTGACATTGGGACACCCTCTGAGTTGATAAGTGCGCAGAATTACTTGGTGAAAAACACAAATTCTCTGCCATTCATGCTTCCTGATGGAAGGTATACTGCTGACAAAGGCTACCTAATTGGCAACGCGACTAGCAAGTCTCCAGTAATCGCTTCAGTCATTTGCTCAGATTCTACTATTGGTAAGGGCTCACGAATCAATAATAGTCTGATAATGTCCAAAACTAAAATCGGCGACAATTGTATAATAATTGAATCAGTTATTGGTGAGGACGTTATCATTGGGGATAATACGGAGTTGACTAATTGTGTTATTGGCGACGGAGTAGCAATTCCCGCTGATACAATTTTAACCGATCAGAGATACTCTAGTTCAACATTCAGTCACACAGAATAAATAGGTCTTAATCAAGCGACCGCCGTAAACATGTCCGAAGAGCCTGTACAACCTTATCGTTCTTACAGCCGCACTTGGGCTGAGATAGAAGCGATGCTGGATAGCGCTGAGGACAGATTAATCCAGTGGAAAAACTGGTATGAGCAGTGTCGCAAAAAGGGTGACTTGGATGGCATGAAAGAAGCGGCCAGGAATCACAAGGCATTGCAGGGTGTTGTAAAGACGCTTAAGTGGACATTAGGGGAAGATGGCGTTGGAACTCCATTGGAGTAACGTTTACCATCCTCGCTGATCAAGTCTAACCTCGAGAGTCTCCAATTCATCGCCTCTCATTGGGTCGCCCATTGTCATTGCCATTGCTTCTGCAACTTTTGCCCCGTCATCGTAGTGAGCAGTCGCCAGAACTATTGCGTCTGCCATTGTTTTTGGGTCATCAGATTTGAAGATACCAGAACCAACGAATACTCCGTCCATGCCCATCCTCATCATCAGGGATGCATCGGCAGGGGTTGCTATACCACCAGCTGAAAATGTCACAACAGGCAGTCTTTGAATTTCCTTAATCTCGGATAGTATTTGCACAACTTCGCTGTGCATGTGGTCATCAATCGGGCCAAATGGGGTCACATTATGTGTTCCTGGCAGGGACGATTGGTTTGCCAACACATTGTATCGGGATATTATTGAGTCTGCAGCAATTGATAGTTTATCCGCATCTAAATTTTGCAGTTGTTTTATTTCTTGATCGATAATCCGAGCGTGTGTGACAGCCGCAACAACGTTACCGGTTCCTGCCTCGCCCTTGGTTCGTATCATTGCTGCTCCTTCGTAGATTCTTCGCACCGCCTCTGATAGTTCAGTGGCACCGCATACGAATGGAATCTCGAAGTCTTTTTTGTTGATGTGGAAGTATGGATCAGCCGGCGTCAGGACCTCGGATTCGTCGATCATGTCGACACCCATTGATTCTAGTACCCTGGACTCACCTTCATGACCGATACGTGATTTGGCCATTACCGGTATTGATGTGCAATCGAGAATTCCTTGAATCATGTCTGGGTGACTCATGCGAGCAACACCACCTTGTTTTCTAATATCGGCCGGAACTCTTTCTAGGGCCATAACAGCGACGGCTCCTGCATCTTCTGCTACAGCAGCTTGTTCAGGATCGACGACATCCATGATTACGCCACCCTGTTGCATTCTTGCGAACCCTCGCTTTAGGAGTTCACTACCACTACGGAATTTGTTAAAATCTAAGTCTATCATAAAATCTACTCCAATAATTAGTCTGCTAAGACTGGTGACTCACCCTCGGCAATTTCGGCGTCGATAGATTCGTCTGCGTTTCGGTCAATCCAGTGTTCTTCTTCTTCTGGCACATCGGTGTCGGCAAAGATTGCATCTACCGGGCATTCAGT
>DUKK01000184.1 GCA_013329355.1 Candidatus Poseidoniaceae archaeon
CGACAACAACAATTCAGTAAGCATTGCCTGGCCAAATATCGGAACCTACCAGGTCAATCTCACCGTTACTGATGGTTCAGGTAACTTTGCCACATCAACCGCAGTTGTTGTGGTGGATGACTCGTCAATCCCATCACTTTCGAATGCGGCAATAGACGCACTGCCGTCTTCTGCGGTCGAAGGTAAGACCCTGAGTTTGAGCATCGACGCTAGCGATGCTTATGATAAATCATATCAGTTAACATACCACTGGGATTTGAACCCTGGGCAGGATAGCGATGGAAACGGTGATTCAACAGATGACCCAGACTATGTTGGTTCATCGGTCGAAGTCAAATTGATGGAAACTGGTAGTCAGGATATCGTGGTTACGGTCTTCGACCAATCGGGCAATTCTGACTCTCATGCATTTTCGGTTAATGTTGCCGCAGCAGCGGAGGTTGGCGGCATGCTAGGCATCGTATTTGTTGCATTATTCCTTGGTCTGGTAACAATTTCTGTGGCCATGATTGGCTTCAGAAGGTGGCAGATTGGTATCGCAGTTCAACTGTTGCAAGGCAGAGGGCTGTCTGAGTCCGAAGCATTGCAACATATCCAGATGGTAAGACGGCGCGGCAAAATACCATTATTTGCCGATGCGCCAGTACTTGCTGGACTAGACTCTGGTCAACAGGTGGTGACTAGCGAGCAACGAATTCAGCAAGATCAAGACTCTGAGTATCAGTCCATATATGGTGCTCAAGTCAATCAAACCGAATCAACAGCAGCTTTTGCACCACCCGCAACCATCCAACCATCACCCAGTTTCGTTACCAATCAAAATCAGTATCCCTCAGCATCTCAATCTGCTGCTGCTGATGCAATGGCTATGTTCGCCGAAGAGGAGAACCAGGAAATAATCGAAACCAATACCGCAGCGGATATTGTGGAAACAGTCACTAAAGTTGTTAGTGGCGGTATCGCACTACCGTATCAAGTAAAGGCCGAAATCGAACCGTTGAATGCTGATGTTAAGAAGGATTTTAGCTCAGAAAACCCAGCTGATATACCAGTTCAAAACCCGGCAGAACCGATTGCCAAATCCGATGATAACCTAACAGAATTGATTGCTGCTGCGGATGAACCAGTAATCCAACAGGTTTCATGTCCTCACTGTGCAACCAAATTCAACATTGCAATTCCTGATGCCGATGAGGCAGTAGTTGCTTGTCCATCGTGTGGTGAGGATTTTATGTTACGATTTGCTTGAGTGGATGGTTGATTGACTAATTGTATGAACTTTGAGGCGATAGTTTATCGTAGTTTGAAGATGACCATTTGGCATGGATGGGCGTGCGCTAAGGCTGATTAGGCCAGGCTTACCTCAATCTGGAGACCCAAGAAAATCAGCAATATTCCTCATTTTGTTGATGATGGTATCAATTTCTTACCCAGTAACCGCAGATACTTCGATTTCCCGTGATGATTTCGATGTTATCGATGCCTTAATGGAAACGCTTGCAGAGCGAACTCAGGGTGGAGAGCCGGATATTGCGCTAAATGCCGCCCAAGGTGCGCTATCGCAAGTTGACGCAAATGCGCGAGGAATAATTGCAACCGACCCGCTTGCCGTGTCAAATTCATTTTTAGACGGAATCTCCATGCGAAATTCAGCGAGTCTTGAACCAGAACATCCGCGCCCGTATGAATTCTTGATGGACGCATCAACCCAACCAGAGGGTTTTCCAAATAACCTGTTTGAAACCCTATTCTCCGTGAACAATTTGGGTTTGGATAACATTTTGGCTATCGGTGTCAATACCTATGCAGTCTACGTCAATTTCACATCCCGAGACAATGGACCATCTTACGAAGCGTGGGCACAGGGCACTTTTACTGGTGAATTAATCGTCGACGGTCAGTTGGTTCTATTCGCCAACTATATCGACATAGATGGAGATGGCGAAGACGATTTATCGGTTGCTTTGACCATTGAAGGCATAATTAACCAAGGCGATGGTTGGGGCGTAGAGACTAGTGGCGGCATTATACCAATCATTGAGAAATTATGGATTAACCCAACCTTCCAGTGGAAAGTCACCGCTCTTGACCAGTCAGACCCATTGTGGGATTCTCTGCAACATCTCGAAATAAGTTTGATGAAAGGGTTGGCTTTTGACATCACCCTTGATAATTCAGAATCGTATGCAATTGTCATCGACACTCGCTTTACTCAACCACCTCACGAATTCACTTTAGGTGTTGGAATTGAGCGCATTGAATTTAACATTGCACCGCAAGATCTAGTGACATTTCTTGCCTCCTTGCTGATTGGCAACATCAATTCGAATGATTTCTCATTGTCCTCTATAACCGCTCCGTATTCAGTGCAAGTAAGAAATCCCAATGCCCCCGGGACGGATGTTCAGACCAATTGTGAAGATGAGTCATATTATGATCCAATAGCCGATAACGAGGCACACAGTCACGAACACAAGTGTGGATTTGGCGTTGGTGTTGGCTACATTAGGTTTGATGGCGATGGGGGCGGGTCATCAGCGCCAGTTCTTGAAATGAGTTATTTGGATGCCGGATTCCATCCAGAGCTTGGCGACACAAAATTACCTGAGGAAGTCGATATCACCATTCGCAACGATAACTTGGGTGAAAACTCCTTTGATTCAGTAGAGATCTATTCCGATAAAGGTTCAGATTTATATCTACACTATTACGAAGACAGAGCGAATGTCCAAGATGGAGAATCTGAGTTTGGTAACGTCACCGATGCTCGTGCTTGGATACATGGATTACCCTCGGGGAGCATGCCACAAGAGGAAATCAACTCAATTTTTACCATGATCGGTGAGGCGCCAAATTCGGCGAATTTGCCTGGCGAAGTACCTGACCGATTATCGTTAATTATTGCAATAAAGAACTTTTCTGGCGACACCTCTCCCAATGTCAATGACCCTACTCTACCAATAAACCCAACAGACGCGCCAAATACGCTGATCGCCGTAATTGGGACTGAATCAATCGACCGTCTTGAGTATAAATCAACCTTCGAGCGAGGCGGAGTTTCCACTGATCGTTCATCTCTTGAGGTGGTAGTTGAGGATGTACCGAATGCGATTTTAATTGAGGGTAGCTTCCTGGTTTCACCAACTGGTGTGGATAGAGTAAACTATGATAATCCAAATCTAAACAGCATCGCCCAAATTTTTGACAATGCGTTACTAACGGTCGTGCAGATTGTGTTAGACATAGGTGATATCGTCAATTCACTGCCCGATTCGATAATCAGCACCACAGGTTCTGAGGGTGGCACCCTAGAGATACACTGTTTTGACCAGATTACTGGTAATCTTGCTGGGGACCCAAGAGAGTCAATGGAGATTGGCTTGGTCGAATTGTCGTTCTCCAGCAGCGATAACCCAACCATCCCTAATCAGGATCACATTCTTTTGGCTGAGGATATCAATATCGAACAGGTGGTTGGCCGCAATGGTGAACCAATTAAGCCGTTAGTTCCTGTAGCGATTAGCCTGCGAGTATCAGGAATTTCGGATTTAGTTCAAACCTTCAACCCTAATACGGATGTAAGGGACATTGAAATTACCGGCTCGACCGGTGAGTCGATTCTAGTCGGTCACATCAAACACAGTGATGGCGATCAAACTACTGCTACCACCCAATCGGCAATGATCTCAAATCGCCCGGACAGTTTGAAAATAATTCAGACCTCAAGTGCTGTTACTTATCAGGCCAGCGCTCCAATCCAATCAATTACTTATGGTGGTAAGAGCCCTGCACAACAGAACTCGATTCAACTGAATGGCCTGCCATCAGATTTTTCTCTGACTCTTGGCGACACACTGGGATACACTGGTAACCAACCCATTGAGTCAATTATTATTCAATTGACCAATGCAACCGAACCAAAGACTATGGATGGAGATCACTTTAGATTCTGGGTTGATCAAGACGCCTCAGAGGCAAGTATGAGCTTGAAAATCTCCGACATAATTAGCATCACAAGGTTCTCGCCACAAGTTCCAGATGCGGTCGGGCCAGAAGGTAACTCACGGATTGAGATGGTCAGAAGTCAATCGTCACCGTTTTACATCATGTTCGAAGACGATTCAACATATGAAGATGAATTTTTGGGGATGAACGGTCGCGCCATACTCCAACCGCTACCATCGAATATTTCCATAGCATTCCCGTCGACCGTCGACTCGTCGGGTCTTGAATTACCTAGTTTTGATGAGGGTGAGGGTATTGAGTCTCTTTCATTCTTCCTCGGAGATTTGGTTGATTTTGGCAGTTCCGTCAATGACCTGATATATGATTTCACGAAAGATTTGGTGGGCACGGATGGTGAAGATGAGGACTTCTCACTCGGTCTTGACCTGCTTACCGGTGAGGCATTCGATCTGACTATTGATATGCGTAAGGGTAGCACTGTTGCGACTGAGCCAGAATGGGCACACGGCGTGGCAATGAACGTAAACGAGGCAACAACTTTGCAATTCAATCTCTCCCGCCTCCCTGTATTGACTCAGTCAGATCTTCTTGATACCGCAACAATCCTTGCTGACTACCGTGTTGATGAGTTAGAACGCCAAAGAGCCCTCGACATACTAACTCGCTCTAATATTACAGAAGCAGATAAATTGGTTGACTACTTAGAAGACGGAGTCATATATGATGTTGAATTATCTTCACTTAACGAAACTTTGCTTGAAGAAGAGGGCATTTCCCTCAAATTTAGACGAGCATGGCATAATCGGTTATGGTTGCCACAATTACCAGCCGGTCAAATTTCTCTGGAATATGATTTTACAATTATCGACGATATCCCTCAATATGAATTTGATTTATTCTTTGGTCAATGGAAACCGCTACGGGATCAAATTAGCATTGTTGTCAATGGACTTCAGGGCAGGGATATGGACTTAGTCATCAACGGCTTGGATGTCAACAAGCCAAATGATGTCAGTGCCAATGCGGTTTTCTTTACTCAGGATGATTTGATTGTTCCCAGGTTCAATGTAATTATGACCTATGATTTTGGCTCTAATCTCGATTCCGTATATACTACATTCATCGATCGAATCGAACAAACCAGAGTCGAAGCACTGTTCATTGATGTCGCTCAATCTATGGATTTCTCGGCAACAATTGGTGATATTTTCAACATCACGATGAACGTCCCAGAAGAATTCAGAACCCAAGGAAAGTTTTCGGCTGAAAAATTAATGATTCAGCAAATGCGATTTGTTGACGGCTCATGGTATCCTGCTACTACATTCATGCGCAACCTGCCGAGTGTGATGTCGTTATCGGCTGTTCCAGCAAACGATTTTGATATCAGGAGTGATACCTCTTTCCAAGGAATGATGACGCTGGATTATTCTTCAAACGAAGAGAACCTTGACTTATATCTTGAAGCAAGTGGACAGGCAGTTGACTTCCGCGGTGATGTATTGATGATCGCTCAAGGCCTTCCTTCCACGTTCAAATTAGAGCCTACAAATGATTGGGGTATGAGAGTGGCTTCATCAGGGGATGGAGTGAAAAGTCTCTACATGAAGCAAGAGGGTATACCGGTTCAGCCAGGGGTAACCGTTGACAAACTCGAAATGATTGGTGAAGACCTAAAGTCTGCAGTCATCAACATTAAACGCGGCCCCTATGAATATCCAGTTATAATTCTGGATGACATAACCTCTGGGAGAATCGCTGCTAGCGCGCAGGTTACCACACAACCGGGTTACTACGTAGATTTCTTCGGTGACATGGAATTTGATAGTCGGGCAGTAATGCTCGACACACAATTTACCGGTATTATACCAGTGTCCTCTTCTTTGGGAGTTAATGGTATGGTTTCTGATTTGAGTTTGATTGGTACCATTACCGGTGGTAATGTGGAAACACGACACATATTACTAGTTGAACCGGTGACTTCCATGGTAGCAAGCGTGTTAGCGATGTTGGGTTGATAATCATGGATAAGGAAGTGAACGGCGTTATCATCAATGATGACGGAGAGCTTCTTGTTCATGAAGACTCGATAACACAATCAACCCAAATGACGGTTGAAGAACTGGCTATTCTACAGGCATCCAAAGACGCAGCAAAGTTTGTTGAAGAATTACGTAAAGAAATCACACCAAACCGTGTTGCAACTGCCGGTTTGGTATTGTTATTATTGCTCGGGGCAATCTTCAGCACTTGGTATTGGGTAATCCCACGAGATTCGGTGATGGTTGAGACACTGTATATGCAACGCAGCGGACATTTGGTTATGTCAGAGATTCACAATACCGGCAGTAGAGAAATTACTGATGTGGAACTATTGGTTAACTTCCAGTCAACCGATGGAGAAGTTCTCGAGTCAATGATTATTGAAATTGATGCAATATCGTCGCACTCATCGATAGCGGGTGATGATTTAGAAATGCTGATAGTGGGTCACACGGTATGGGATAATTACGTGATTGCGATTGATTTGAAGTATATCGATCATGAAGGCGACTTACAATTTATGCTGGTTACGCACGAAGTTGGGGATTGGGCATGGGAAGAGTTCAGAGATAGAAATTAAACTCTCACACAATACCCCAAGCAATAAAACGCACCGGAACTAGGCGCATATGATGCAAAGTAGACGGTCTGCTGGTGCGGTAATGTTCTTTGTTCTGCTGTTCATTCTGCAAAGCGCGTCTCATTTGGCGATTAATCAGACTGCCAACCCAGAGATGACAGATGATGTAGGCCAAATTGAACGAGTTCATTTCGACCTGCGTGATGATGTATTCCATGATGCTGTCGGGACCTATTATCAACAGACGATATTGGAAAACCGAGCCTTAGCAGCAGAGACAATCATCGGCACGTTTGATGAATTTGGCTTTGAGCTAAGTCGACCGATTAGTGCAGAATGGTTGCAAGCAAGACCAGATTTATTGCTGGTAATTGCGGCGAATGATCGCAATCTGGGTGACGTGCGTGCAGAGATAAATGATATCCAAGGCCTTGTGATTAGGGAGTATTTGCCTCCCTCTGGTTTAGTGCTCCAAGGCACTGAAGCCGCGTTGTTGCAGGCGGCTAGTTTGACCTCTGTCATCGCCTCCCATCCTGTTCCAGTCGCATTAATTTTGCAGTCTGAATTACAGGACATTTTGTTGTTAGAAGGGAGCGAGACAGCGTTGGTCAATGAGCGAATGCGCATCGAAGGGTGGTTCGGCTCAGGTGGCCCCGAGCAGACCGTTTCTCT
This sequence comes from Candidatus Poseidoniaceae archaeon, assembly GCA_013329355.1. Classification (GTDB taxonomy): domain Archaea; phylum Thermoplasmatota; class Poseidoniia; order Poseidoniales; family Poseidoniaceae; genus MGIIa-L1; species MGIIa-L1 sp9354u. Next base: position 7,262 of record DUKK01000184.1, read on the forward strand.
TAGCGACGATTCTGACGAAATCAAACAGGATGTTGCTGAAGTCGTTGAAACCTCGTTAACCGATGTGATCCAGTGGGACCAAGGTAGATACGAAGGCGATTTAATCAATCCAGATATTATCGACATTGCGATGCAACCCTCGGTCGGAGTAATCCGGTTTAACCCGGTCTTTGAAATCTATAATAACAATGCTAGGAGCCACATGAGAACTAACAACATGCAAACTTATTTCACCACTGACCTTGATGGTTCTGGACAGATTGTTGCAGTAGCAGACTCAGGTCTGGATGAAGACCATGGTGACTTTGGAAGTAGAGTAGTTGCAAATAATGATGTCATTAATGATGGTTCAACCGCTGACCGCTGGTCGGGTCACGGCACTCACGTATCATGTACCGTGCTTGGTGATGGATTTCGCGGTGGCTATGCGGGGGTTGCCCCAGAAGCACAACTGTATTTCCAAGCGATGGAAAACGACAACACCGGCAATTTCCAATCCCCCTCTCTCAACAGCCTGATAAATTCCGCATACAATGCAGGCGCTCGAACCCACACCAATTCATGGGGTAACAATGGTGGATATGGCCAATATAACTCCGATAGCAGGGATGTTGATGACCGTACTAATACCTACGATAGATACTATTCGGGCGGCGACGGAATGACCGTATTATTCGCCGCAGGTAATGACGGTCCGGACCCAGATACTGTGAGTCCACCGTCAACCGCAAAGAATGCGGTTACTGTTGGTATGCATCAAAACCGCTACCAAGGTGCCCCAGATTACATCATGCAGGGATCTTCCAGAGGCCCGTTAGATGACGGCAGGATTAAGCCAGACATCCTAGCACCAGGAGGCTACGTTTGGTCTTGTCGCGCTCAAGAAGCTGCTGATACAGGCGGGGCCTCTGGGCGGACAACATGGTACTTGGAGTATACCGGAACATCTATGGCAACACCGAATGCTGCTGGAGCTGCAGCGATGATCAGAGAATACCTTGAGGAGATTGCTCTTCGCGATTCACCACAGGGAGCCTTAGTGAAAGGCTTGCTAATCCTCGGTGCTGAAGATGTCGGGACTCGTGACATACCCAATAACAATGAAGGTTGGGGCCGAGTTAACCTAAGAAATTCACTGGCCCCACCTGATGGACAAGGTGTCTGGGTCGATGATAGGTCGTTACTCTCCGCAACCGGCAACTCGAAGTCATACACCTTTGATATTGATCAGGCCGGTGACCAATTCAAAGCGGTGTTAACCTGGTCAGATGAGGCTGCTTCGACTTGGTCTTCAACCCAGTTGGTAAACAATCTCAACCTAGAAGTTACCGACCCAAACGGTTTGACCTATCTAGGCAACGATTTCGCTAATGGTCGCTCAACTACTGGGGGAAGTGCTGATTCGTTAAACAATGTCGAGGTAGTTTTGATCGATTCTGCCATGATTGGGACCTGGACTGTGAACGTAATCGATGCGAATCATGGTGGGAGTAGAGGCCAACCATTTGCACTGGCGGTAATGGGTCATGGCATTAATGACCTGAAACCAGATTTAGCCACCGTTGAGGATGGTTTCTCAATTGATATTGCCATACCGAGTGTGGGTCAGGAGACTCAACTAACTTGTGTTGTTGAAAATTCTGGCAATATCCGTTCTGATCCGTTTGATGTGAATTTTGAGGTTGATGGAGTAGTAATAGAAACGCAATCACTGGAACTTAGTGGCGGTAGCCAGCGCACTCTTGTTTGGACTTGGACCCCACAAAATGCTGGTGCAAACGCCATTTCATTCATCATCGACAAGACAGATTCAGTGCTTGAGACGTTGGAAACCAACAACCGCCAAGACGTAATTATCAATATTTCACAACCAGGCATAGCCATCACTTCTGACCAGCCTGTCCAACCACTGGAAGATGCTGAACAGACTTCTACTACCTGGCAAATTGAATTAACGAATACCGGCTTGTTGAGCACTAATGCGTCCATAGCAGAGTCAGTATTGACCTTCGTTGAGGATGACACAGAATTGAATTGGTATGTTGGTTTGTCCGGCTCGCAGTATGAACTAATGGGTAGCGAATCAGTAAGTCTTACAGTTACGGTTGTTCATCCACAGTCGCCTGCTCCGGGGACCTACAGAATAACATTGAGTGCTACGGACTTGGACAATTCAATAACCACATCCTTGGATTTAGATTTACTAGTAGATGAGATACCTGACGTTGGTCTTGAGACCGACTACGACATTATTCCTGTCAGTCCAATCGAGCCGACAATGGTACCGCTATATCTACACAATTATGGAAACACAGAAATCGCTTATGATTTGCAAGTTCAACCGCCCAATGGATGGGAAGCCTACTTTGTGCAAGATTTTACTGAGAGCCCTTTTGCTACCAGTGATTCTATCGAAGTAGACTCATTTGATACGATTCAGATGATTATCAAACCACCATCAGTTGTTCCAAACTCCGGTCTGCAAAATTCGTTGACTGTTAGCATAAATTCGGTCACTGAACCAGTAGTTAATTGGTTGATTGATGTCCCAATCGAGGTTGAGGCCGTTAAATCGGTAGAGATAAGAACTAACACACCATTGGTCAACCTCCTTCCTGATTCAGAATTTGTTGCGGTTTTCAACATCGAGAATAAGGGTAATCTAGCAGTTAGATTATCACCAACATTTAATCTCCCTCAGGGCGTACAAGTCATCAGCTCAGCAGGCAGTGTTGACCTTGAAATCGGTGAATCAGAACTCTATCTAGTGACCTTCCAATTGTCGAGGAGCGCTGCGAGTGGGCCTGCGGTTTTGCACATGGATAACGGGTCGGACAGGTTTACCTGGACTGAGAATTTTGATATCGAAATCTTCCCGTTACCAAGTTTGCAGTTCAAGAAGGTCATATTCCCTGAAAATCAAGAATACACTGTTTCGTTCTACGGGACAGGGTCACACCCAGCAGGTTCTGAGCTTCGCTTTGTTTGGGATTTGACCAACGATGCTGATATCGAGTGGCAGCCCGTTGTCACTGCATTAAGTGATCCTCAGTTATCTGTTGCTTGTGATACTCCAGCAATGATTGGCTATCAACAATCCACTGAGTTGTCATGTACGGTGTTTACCAGCTCGGAGGCAATACCATTTTCTGAACCGAGTTTCGTCCTCAAATTCGCCGGTTCAGGAGCCGACTACTCGGAGACATTTTCGCTTTACATTGGCGGATACGAAGAAATTTCATGGTCTGATTTAACCTCAAATTCGTTCAAAGAAGGTGAAGCAAAAGAGATTCAGGTTTTGGTAACCAATACTGGAACTCTGCCATTCAATCATTTAATTTCTGGGACCGCAAGTGAGGATTGGGATGTGGAAGTCATCGGTGACGGCATTGTAAATTTAGCAGTTGGTGAATCAAGAACGGTTAAGCTACTAGTCACGCCCAACAGCGACGGATTTTCAGACATAACTCTCACTTTTACCAGTCTATCTGATGTTGAATCAGCAACGTATATCTTCAGCGCTAATGCAGATAAGCAAGCCGCTGAATCTACCGCATTTGGTTTACCATTTGCGCAGATTGGGATAATTGGAATATTGATATTATTGCTATTCAGCGCTCTTGTTGTGTTAACACGTTCCAAACCGCGAAACCAACCAATACCGATCATACCACCACCACAGATGCCATCGGTCAACCAACCCCTAATTACTGCGCCGCCACCAGTTATCGTGCCAAAGACCACACCGCTCCCACCACAAACTCAACAAGTTGCTCCTGTGACTCCTCAGGCAGCAAAACCAGCACCAATCTGCTGGCAGTGTCGCAGTCCAATTGTCGGTAAGGTCGTTGGCTGCCCATCATGTGGTGCTAGATACTGTGGTGACGAATCAGAAACTTGTAAATTATCAGAGTTAGAGGCTTGTTTGAGTTGCCAAGCACCCGTTTCCACATTTGTCAGCGAATAACGTGCATGAATAGTAATACTTGAACATCAAAGGATAGCCTTTTGATAGTTAATCGTTCACCCCACCACATGGTCAACCAAGGAGGAAGTCCATCTCGTTCCAGTAGAACGGCATTTTTCCTCGTTAGTTTGATGGTTGTTGCCCTGTTGCCAATGATTTCAACTCCTGTTTCAGCAGCAGCAAGTATTAGTCTATCAGTCTCGCCAGGGTCACAAACAGTAAATCCCGGAGATTCTGGAGAATATACCGTTAGAGTTTACAACACTGGAGACGACCCCGTCACAGTAAATCTACAAGCCAGCAATGAGCCTGGAGAAGACTGCAACGGGTTCTCATCGACCATTGGACAGATACCAGGGCAAATAGAACCGGGACAGTATGAGGAGACAACAATGAATGTAACTGTCGCTCAAACAGTAGAGGCCGATACAGCCTGTGATACGACAGTTTCTGCGACCATAAGTGCTGTTTTAGGTGCTCCGGGAACCGAACCACCCAGCGAACCAGAAACCAGCACGGTAACTACCACTGCAGGCGATGGTTCGGGAAGTGCCATATGGGGCGTAGACCTATATTTTGACGGCGTGGAAGACCGTAACCAGAAAACCTTGACCTATACCGGCTCATCCTCAATTCTTACCTACTCAATTACCGTTGAAAACACCGGACAACAAAATTCCACCACGGTAAATCTGACAATTAGCGAGCGTGATGACGGCGGTTGCGGCAACTCTGCCGGTCTAACCGCTGAGTTGAGTGATACAACTGTGACCGTCGATTCTGAGGATACCGAAACAATCACAGTTGATGTCGAAGTTCCCGATGGACAAGAAGCAGATAATTACTGTTGGGAAGTCACCGGGACAGTGACCACTCCAAACCCGACAGAGGAGATCTCCGATACGGTAGATTTGGAATTGGAAGTGCCGGTCTTGAAAGAGTGCTCTATGTCACTTTCTAAAACCTCAATAACACTCAATCCAGAGCAGGAGGGTAGCTTAACAGCAACTCTGACTAACGATGGTAACAGCGACTGGTCAGTATCCATGTCGCGCTCTGGTGAACGTGCGAGCTGGGTGTCCTTTGACGGCCCATCAAGTGGCGTGTTACCATATGGTGACGGATCAGGCACCAAGGCCTTCGACCTACTCATAATGCCAGACGACTCTGAAAATGCCGGGTCATCTAACTCTATTACAATTCAAGCTAGAGATGGAAATACTGTCAAGTGCAGCGAGGTTGTGACCATTATCCTTGGACAATCCTTTGGGGCT
>DUKK01000111.1 GCA_013329355.1 Candidatus Poseidoniaceae archaeon
GCCAGATAGCATTCCGTAAATAACTCCGATTATCGACAATACCACCAGTGGTGGGAAGAAGCCGATTGCAGTGTGCGACCAACGGGAGATTTCAGGCCAACGCTTGTTGGCGACCATGCGGGTATAACCATAGTTTCGCATTTGCTTCATGTAGGGCTTAAAAGGCACACGTCTACGATGGGGCATTACATTAGAGGGGTCAATGAATAATTTGTGTCCTTTACGCTGGATTTTAGCATCTAGCACAACGTCTTCCGCACCGATGCAACCCTCCTCAAAGAAGTCAACTTCTCTCAGGTTTGCCATGCGGTGAGCACAGTTGACACCAGGGTTATGGGATATAGGCACTAATTCACCTTTTGGTTGAGCACCATACCGTGTTCCAGCCGTCATAAATTTCGTACAGAATGCTACATCCGCACATTTGGCACCAAACGAATCATCATCAGGGGCAAAATTTGGGCCACCGACAGCGCCAACCTTTGGATCTTCAAACCAACGAACTAATTTCTCAACCCAATCTAGTGGTGGAATCGTGTCATCATCGGTGAACAATACCAGATCATGGTCCATTTGCTTTAGGGCAAAGTTACACGCATCTGCACGGTTATTTGATGAATCATCTAACCAAGTTGCGCCGTATTTTTCACAAACTTGTTTGGTGTGGTCTTTAGATTTTGAGTCAGCAATAACGACCTCGAAATGCGGATAGGTCTGTTTTGATAGTCGCTCTAGCACAATTTCTAACTCGTCTGCATTGTTGATTGTTGGTATCAAGACCGCTGACTTGTATGGCTGACCGTCTGCCTTTAGCAGTGGCTCAATACTGGCGCCCATGGAGTTTCCACGTGAGACTCCATTATCAATCCAAGGGGCTGTTTGATTTTTATTAGGTAAGAATTCCATACAACACTATTGAAGTTGTAATACACTGCTTTTCGCGTTTTATTATGGTAAGTTCATAAGCCGTCGAAAGTGCAATGACAAGTAGAGAGGGGTGCTATCTCATGTTGAACGTCACAGCCCGATTAGACCTGATGAGCAAGATTTTGGATACGTTGAAAGCCGTTGTTGAAGACGCTAAGTTTGATTTTAAAGAAAACAGTCTTCACATAAGAGTGGTCGACCATTCGCATGTTGCAATGATTCAGATGGATATTGATTCCGCAGCATTTGATACTTGGGAATTAGATGAGACATCAATTGCTTTTGAAATTGACATGGTCCGTGACTTGGTTAGTTTGGGCACACCAGACGAAATGCTGAATCTAAAAGCAGATGAAGGAACAGGTGTTTTGCAAGCTAAACTTGGCAATGTCGAGGGGGAGTTGCGGACTATCGACCCGTCAACAATTACCGTTCCTGCACTACCGCCATTGGACCCAAAATGTAAGGTTCACCTAAGTGGTAGTGATTTCATAAGAATTCTGAAAGCGGCAGCCTTGGGCGGCGATATGATGACTCTGGCTATTAACAAAGACCACTTTACCGTCAGCGCAAATAGTACTAACAGCAACATCCAAGTTAATTTCCACAAAGATGATTTACAGTTGTTCGAATTCGATAATCCGGCTCACAGTCAATACTCACTTGGATACTTGCAGCCACTAAACAAAGTCATTGGGCGAGTGGAAACATTGGAGATTGGCTTTGGAGAAAACTACCCACTAGCCATCAATTTTGCTTTCCATGATGGTGCTGTTGAAGTCAAGTACTTCTTAGCACCGAGAGTCGAAGGCGATATATGATCAATACTCGCGCCAACCATGACCGCATTCTTTGCAAGTTAGCATTCTAGTTTCTGGTTCATCAGATGAACGTGTCTGTTCAAGGTATGCATATACCTCTACAGCATCACATTTCGGGCACATGTAAGTGTCTTTAGTGAGAATCCCCTGCATCTTATCTGAGTCCTTAATCACCTCATATTCACGCTTCTCTGCTTTTGTTTCAGACTTGACATTGAATAGGTCAACATCTTCACCATCGGTTCCCTTGATGACTAATTTTGCTGGGCCCACATACCCGCACTTGTAGTTAGGACATGTGATGTTACCACTGGGGTCAGGAAACGATAAGGTTCCACATTTTGGACAAAACATGCGCACCCCTATCCTATCGGATTAATTAATGTATGCAAAAGACGCAGATTATCCCATTAAATTACAGTCGTCCGGTATACTAACGATTACCATAATCAATGTTTATCAGTGGTAAGCGTGAAAACCTCGACCGTTTTCCCCTTCAATATGTGGCTATGGTATGATTGGCAGGCTGCGGCAGTTGCCGATGATGACGGCGTCATACACGACTCAGCTGTGTGGGATGGCTTTTTTGATCAAAGAGCATTAATTGAACGGCTACACTGTATTGCTAATGGGGGTCTGACTCAAGAGGCTCGGCTATTACAGAACCGGTTTCCTGATGCCAAACCAACTATTCATGGAGACCCTCTTTTGCCTGCGGCTGATTGGCCGCTACCGTCAGAAGAGGCACTTGGCGCAGCAGACAAGGCGGCAACGGAAATGGCCAGACAAGGCGTTGCAAAAGCGGCTGGCGACCCAGACCGTCGACTCGAGCACCTACTGCGGGCAAGCGACGAACTACGAGCGACCTTTCTTACCATGGAAGCCAGACTTGTTGAGTGGATTGGTTTGTTTTTGCCAGAATTACGATTTGGTAAAGACCGCTCTACTTTAGCCAAAGCAGTAGGTGAAGCAGACTCACTAGCTGAACTTGCTAGTCAACTGGCGGTCTCAATGCCGGAGTCTGGCCCTTCAAAATCAGAATGGAAATCACTACGCGAGTGGGGTGATTCCACTGCTACCTTCAAAGGTAAATTAGACCGTTTGGAAAATGGTATTAGAGAATTAGCAGAATCTCATCTGCCATCATTGTCGATGATGCTTGGTCCTTTGCTTGCAGCTCGGTTGTGTGTCGAAGCGCATGGCAGAATGCGTCTTGCGAGACTACCGGCCGGAACCGTTCAGGTCTTGGGCGCAGAGAAGGCATTTTTCAATCATCTCAAGACCGGTGCAGCACCGCCCAAACATGGTCATATTTTCATGCACCCATGGATTTCTCGCTCACCTCGCTGGGTAAGAGGGAAGATTGCTCGAACAATTGCAGCAAAGGCTAGTATTGCGGCTTAAGTTGACGCGTTTGAAGGTAAACCTTGGACAAGGGAAATGGTAGATGAAATCGACAAAAAGATTGAGGGAATCAAGACCGCTAATCCCAAACCGAAACGCCGCACAAGGTAGGTGCTGATTTGAGCAAAAATAGACCGCGATTCGAGATGTTGTCATGGGCTATACGTTTGGATGGGCGTACGCTATGGTCAGAAAATGCGGTTTTTGGGGCATCTGTATATGGTGAATCTCTCAGAAAATTCTCGGGGACTGAATATCGACGCTGGGACCCTACTCGGTCGAAGTTAGCTGCAGCCATTCTGCGAACTAAACGAAATAAATCCTTGCTCTTGCCAGAACCTGGCTCTACAGTGTTGTATCTTGGTGCGGGACACGGCACCTCAATTAGCCACCTCCATGACCACCTTTGTGGGGCAGATAATGACCTAAATGGAAGAATAGTAGCGGTAGATTTAGCACCACGGTGTCTCAGAGATTTAACCTATCTTGCGAGGTCCAGAACGGGACTTGTGCCCATCTTAGGTGACGCTCGCAAGCATACTAGCTGGGGTGTATTGGTCCCACACCCGGTAAATTGGTTATTCCAAGATGTCGCCCAGTCAGGACAAGTTGAGATATTTGTAACGGCATGCCGACGTTTTTTGAATCTCGGAGGACTTGGTCTATTATCACTCAAGGCAGCGAGTGAACGTTGGACAGGAGAAGGTGAGCATGTTTTATTCAACAAGGTAGCAACACAATTGACAGAAAGCGGGTTTGAAGTTGAAGAAAGAATCAAATTGACTGGTTATGAAGATAACCATGTGCTTTTTGTGACTCGTCGTGTTGAGTAGTTCATGCCCGAGTTACCTGAGGTGGAGACGGTCAAGACGGGCCTCAGCAAAGCGTGGATTGGTAAGACGATTGACGAGATAATTCTACGCAGGGACAATCTGCGTTATCCATTTCCGGAGAATTTTGCCAATCGATTAGCCGGTCAAAGAATAGTTGACATTCGGCGGCGAGCAAAATACATGCTGATTGATACCGATGGAGAGTTAGTATTCTTGTCTCACTTGGGGATGTCTGGCAAGTATACAATATTCAGTGCCGAACAAGTGGCTGATTACGATTTATCTGTGCCTGATGAGCAATCAGCATTTGGCACCAGAACCGGATTTGATGGGCGTCATGATCATATGGAGATCCGTTTTACTGATGGTTCTATTTCAGTTTACACAGACCCGCGTAGATTTGGCATAGTCAAATTATTTCATCGCGCCGAGGAAACTGTCGAACCACTGCTGGAGGTTTTGGGACCTGAACCATTTGATGAATGGAATTCAACGATTGCTGCGGCAAAGTGTCGAGGCAAGCGCTCACCAATCAAAACTACTCTACTTGACCAAAAGTTTGTTGTTGGCGTCGGCAACATATACGCTTGTGAAGCCCTGCACAATGCCGGAATCTCACCCACTAAATTAGCTGCTAAATTGGTGACTAAAACCGGAAAACCCACCAAAGCCTTGGAAAATTTGGTTGACGAGGTCAAGGTAGTGTTGAACAAAGCGATCGCCGCAGGAGGTTCAACTCTGAATGATTTCGCTGATGTAGATGGGAACCTGGGTTATTTTTCTCATCACTTCACTATATATGGTCGGGAGGACCAGCCGTGTCTAAAAGCCGACTGTTCGGGAACTGTAGAACGTATAGTCCAGTCTAATCGCTCGACATTCTGGTGCCCAAGATGCCAAAAATAGTTAGAATAATGTTATTAAAACGGATGCGGCGAATAGCCAAAGAGCTAATGCGGTAATTCGGTAAATTATCTGACCTTTTGTGCGTAACCAGTCTACAGCCCCGGTTCCAGTCAATAAAAGGGCCACAATCAAATACCAAATCATGTCGATACTCATCCCAAGCATACCGATTACCAGTTTGGTTGCAAAACCCATTCCAGGTTCTAATACCTGAGCCAACACAGCAACTAAAAAAAGTGCTATTTTGGGATTAAAGAAGGCTATAGAGAACCCTTCAATGAACCCCTGCCGCCTAATCCTACCATCGTTTTTAGGCGATTTCTCATCAAGATTGACATCATCAAACCACATTAAAAACCCGTACCAAACTAATAGCCCTACGCCAATCAACTGGAGAATTAGAAATACATCCGGAGCATTTTCCAGCAGGACAATTAGGCCGAAAACTGCACTTATTGCATATATGCCAAAGCCTATTCCATGGCCAACTGCACATGCGACGCCTTGGGAACGTCCGCCAACAATAGTGTTACGGATTACTACCATGACGCTTGGACCTGGCGAGATTGCACCGAGAAAAAAGAAGGTGCCAGCGGCAAAAATCGCCTCCCAAGCCAGACCCTCCATGCCTAGTGGACGTAGTTGGTTGAATCAATATTTCCGATTAAAAGCTATACAGCATGAAGTTTCCTCGTCCTTCCTGAAGGCGTTGCGCAGTCTCAAAAGACGCTCGCATTATGTCGTTACGAATTGCTATCTGGCTTCTAACTCGTTCTAACGCTCTCTCAAAGGTAACCTCTGGAGGCGCCTTTGCTGGGGTTTTTTTTGATTGGCTCTCCATGTAATGTCCAAAGACTTCTATCCTATTAAATGTATAGTTTAAGGCGATTTGCAACCTATTTTTACCGGTTTTCGGCATAATATGGGAAATTGAATCATTTTAATGGCGAACTCTGCGCTCAACCTCATGTTTGGCATAAGCGATCTGATTGACAGTTTTGCTCTTGTTTTGATAGAACCTAAATGATTCCGGACTTGGTAGATGTGGTCGTTTACGATTAGCATCAGTTCCTTTGCCAAGTACTATGTTACGACCTCCGTGTTGCCACTCGTGCCGGTTGACAACCTCGCCATCATGACGTTGCTTGGCTCGTTTTGCAATTTTTCGCCAAGTAAATGGGCGTCGCTGCTCGGCCAACTCATGGCCATTAGCGGAAGGAATTAGCATACCAATTTGGTTAATTTGTTTTCTTGCGCGTATTTCAGCTGAGCTGGTTTGCTTGTTTTTCAGCTGTAAGAAATGTAAACCAAAACTATCAGCGATTCTTGACTCTTTACGATTTTTCGGCATTTTCCAACGCCGGGCTCGTTGACGGATTTTACCCAGATAGCGCTGTGGTGGTTTATCGACATCAAACCAACGGTCTTGCCTAAGTGTTGGTTGTCGGGAAATTTTTAAATTGGCTAGATTTATTGCAGATAATCCAGGATTTACATGATTGTAAGCACCGGTGTCCATTGCGATCCATGCCGGTCTACCATTGCTTAGCTTAAACTTTGATTGAGCAACATATCCACCCTTAGGAGCACCAAGTTTCATCGTTGTTGTATGGCCAAATAACACGGTTCGCTGTGGGTCAACTGGCTTAGTGTGTCGATACCAAACCTTCCGAATCCACAACAACTCTTTGTCGCCTTGTGAATCGAGCGCCATTCGGGGGTCATATCCGGCATGAACAAGGCGGAAATCATCCAAAACAATCTGGGTTGGTAACCTATCAATCCAGCGCATGTCATTCAGAAAGTTACGCTTAGCCGCGTATAGATCGCCATCTGCACGAACAATATAGGACGCCCAACAGGATTTACCGCCTCTTTGCATCCACGGTTGCCATAACTCCACCTTACCATCTACTGTGATACTTTGAAGCGCCATATGTTCGTGGTTGCCTTTGATACAAATTATTCGTTCATCGCTGCGAATGAGATTAATTACACCGGCAGAGTCTGGTCCTCGATCTATCATATCTCCCAAACATATCACTCGGTCATGCTTACGCAAATTTAGCCGATGGATTAGCGCCCTAAATGTGGCTAAATGGCCATGAACATCACCAATAACGTAGACTCGGTGCCCATCATCGATGCGCGATTGCAAATCAGCCTCCAGCGATAGGTCCCGGATACCCGGTCCTAGTGGGATGTTCAATTTGCAGGACAGATTTTGCACCAGAGGAGTATTCTCCTCTGTTCATGCAAACCTACGACATTAAGTAATCTTCGCCATGGATTCTCCATTTGGGCATTGATTTACCAAGTATTTTGCTTAGGACGGGAATGGTTTTTGCAGTTTTACCTGCATTTCTGACAGATAAATTCCTCAGCAGATTCTAGCAAAATAGAATTAGGTAGGGTAAGGAATGTTTCATGACAAATACCACAGATAAGTGAAATACTGCTGACCTCTTCAGGCGTCAGAATATACGGTGTATCAACTACTTTCGGATCTAGGCACTCATGACAATACCACTTTTTGTTGCCCTTATTCAATGCCATTTGATCAGGCTTGAAAGTCTTGTAGCACCTGAAGCACTGCCAGTTCTTGTCTGGGCCCCACACAAAGGAATTTCGCAGTTGATTATTTATCAAAATTGCCAATTTGTGATACTGTATAAAATGCGTCGATTTATATTGGCCCGGCCCGAGCGTAACTTATGCACTTTTACTTCCCAGGGGCAATTGTTGGTATCATTATTCTCCAAACAGCGATAATTGCACCATCACTTTTCAAAACATTGGAGATAGAGGATTTTGGCAAAGCAATTAGGAATATCTGGCCCAAATTCTTCATTTTAGTAACCTCAGTTGCAGCAATTGGACTCGTCTCTATGCTGGTAACAGGTGATGGTAATAACATCCAACTAGGCATTGCCGGGTTTACTGCAGTAAGCGCCGGTTTCTGTTATGCAATTATCCCAGCCACCAACCGGGCAACCGATGAGGGTGATAAGAAGAAATTCGATATTTTGCACAAACTAAGTGTTTACCTTACTGTTGCAATGCTGCTTACCAACATTGCGTTCCTATTCGTCTGAGGCCTAATCATGAGAATCAAGATTCTGTCCGCAGTTCTGCTTGTCGCACTGATGACCATCAACCCAGTAGTTGCACAAGACACCGAACTTGACAAAGAATCAGACTCCGGAGGATTTAACCTCGCTGGATACCTAATTTTGGTAATCGCCGGATTTGGTTGGATGTTTTTCCTTGGTCTGCTCGGCTTTGGAATTTATCTAATCATTCGTAAGTCACGGGTGCTATACGAGCCAAAGCATCCAATTCGCTGCAAATAAATCACATGTTACGTCGGTATTGCCCACCGACTTTGAACAACGCATCAGTAATTTGACCGAGTGAGGCTATCTTGACAGTCTCCATCAATTCTTCGAACACATTGCCACCTGAACGAGCGACTTCTTGCAATTGCTTTAGTGCCGCAGTAGTTTGGTCTGCTGCACTAGTTTGACGCACTTCAACACGCTCTAAACATTCTTGCTTTTCTTCCGGGGTTGCTCTGGCTAACTCCATTTCGAAATCATCAGCCGCAGACTCATCAAATGCCTGAGCATGCGGATTTTGGAAGGTGTTGACGCCAATAATTGGCAAGGTTCCATCGTGCTTCAAGTGCTCATAATACATCGATTCGTCTTGTATCTTACCACGTTGATACATGGTCTCCATTGCACCGAGCACACCGCCACGGCGACTGATTGCTTCGAATTCTTCCAACACTGCAGCCTCAACTAAATCGGTTAACTCATCAACAATGAATGAACCCTGCATTGGATTCTCAGTTTTGGTCCAGCCAGATTCTTTGTTGACGATTAACTGAATCGCCAGTGCTCGTCTAACACTTTCCTCAGTCGGAGTGGTAATTGCTTCATCATATGCATTTGTATGGAGTGAATTAGCATTGTCTTGAATCGCTAGTAGTGCTTGTAATGTAGTTCTGATGTCGTTGAAGTCAATTTCCTGTGCGTGGAGGCTGCGGCCACTGGTTTGAATATGATACTTGAGTTTCTGTGAGCGTTCATCTGCACCGTATAAATCGCGCATTGCAACTGCCCAGATTCTTCTGGCAACTCTGCCAATAACTGTGTATTCAGGGTCAAGTCCGTTACTGAAGAAGAACGATAGGTTCGGTGCAAACTTGTTGATGTCCATGCCACGGCTGCGATAATACTCGACGTAGGTAAATCCGTTAGCCAAAGTGAACGCTAACTGAGTAATTGGGTTAGCACCTGCTTCAGCAATATGGTAGCCAGAAATTGATACTGAGTAGTGATTTCTTACTCCGTGGTCGATGTAGTATTGCTGCACATCGCCCATTAGTTTAAGCGCAAATGGAGTTGAGAAAATACAGGTATTCTGTGCTTGATCTTCTTTCAAAATGTCTGCTTGAACCGTACCTCTAACTGTTTGCAGAGTTTTTGCCTTGATTTCTGCATAGGTCTTGGCGTTGACTAATTCATCACCACGCTTGCCAACGGTAGCAAGGCCAAACCCGTTATGACCCTCGGGCAATTCACCGCTATAGGCAACATCACTCATTTCGATAGTTTTGCCCTGCTCTTTGAGATGTGCTTCGACTTGTTGGTCGATTGCGGCATTGAGATAAAATGCTAAAATAATTGGCGCCGGTCCATTAATGGTCATACTGACAGAGGTATTTGGATTACACAAATCGAAACCAGAATACAATCGCTTAGCATCATCACAGGTTGCAATGCTCACTCCAGAGTTACCGACCTTACCCCATATATCGGGTCTCTTGGCTGGATCTCTGCCATACAGAGTTACTGAGTCAAATGCAGTTGACAATCTAACATAGTCTTGGCCTTGTGATAGGTAGTGGAATCTGCGGTTAGTTCGCTCTGGACCACCTTCTCCGGCGAACATTCTGGCCGATAGTTCGTCGGTTCGCTTAAATGGGAACACTCCAGAGGTATAGGGGAAATGTCCAGGGGCATTTTCTCGCATCATCCAAGCATGTAGTTCCCCATCATCGGCAAAGGTTGGCAGCGATACTCTGGGAATGTTAGAGTGTGCTAAGGATTCGGTAGTAGTTTGAACGGTAAACGGCTTACCTCGCACGTGGTATGTATACTCACCACTTGAGTATTCCTTAGCTAACTGGCGGAAACCTTCTAGTGCATTTCGAGCTTCACCAACCTCTTCGAGTAGTTCATCGATTTGCTCTTGCAGGTCTTTAGCGACCGCTTTTGCGCCTCGTTCAATGGCATTGTTAGCGGCCGTCTCGAGATGCTGACAGAGACGCAATTTTTCACTCATCTCAGAATTTATGTTGTGATAATCTCGTACAGTAG
>DUKK01000140.1 GCA_013329355.1 Candidatus Poseidoniaceae archaeon
CCGGACCAGGAGGTCCGCCCAAACCAGTTGCCGGGCCGACTGAACCTCCTGCAGCAGTTGCTGGCCCATCTGGAGCTCCACCCGATCAAATATCATCTGGGCCAAGCAATGTGGCAGTTGACAATCAGTCAACAAGGTCTGGTCCACCACCATCAGCGGTGACTGAACCCTCAACGAATGATGACGGCTCAACATACGAGGATGCTGGTAATGGCTACTACTACCGAAAGATGGCAAACGGTGGTTATGAGCAACAAATCTATGTCAAAGACGCATCTGGACAATATGTTCCTTACCAAGCCGAGTAAATTTGTAGTGGTTGCCAATTACCATTTTTTGACACAAACCATAAGATGATTGAAAGGGTAAACCGACCACGCGTTGGTGGTGAAGAGATTGTCTGACGACTTGAAATCCAGTCTAACAGCAGCCAAACTCAAAGCCCTCTGTATCCTGAATGATTTACCTACCAGCGGCAATAAGTCTGAACTAGTTGCTCGATTGCTTGATTCTGGATTGACAAAATCTGAATTAGGTATTGAAGCGACGGTTGCTGAACCTGTGGCATCAATAAATGAAACCACTGAAGCAGCAATTCAACCATCATTATCTCTAGAGGATGAAGACACATTAACGCCAGATGTTGAGCCCATTGCCGAGCCTCAGGTTACTGAAATCAGAAGTAGCGTCGGCACAGATGATGATATTCTCGATGCCGAGGTCCTTGACGCAGAATTTGTCAGCCTTGAAGAGGAGGTAAAAGCGCCTAAAACCTCAACCAATCCTGCTGGTTTGAGGTCGTCTGCCGGTGACGCCACAACCTTGTTTGACATGGTAAAGCAACCAAAATTTGCTGCAGTATTCATTGTTATTCTAATTCTTGGAGCAGGAACTTGGTATTATTTTAATAATCAATTAGAGCCATTTACTGCCGATAAACTACGGTATGGGGATGAGATGACTTACACCATCTCAGACGGCGATTTCATGGCTAGCGATGGTTTTCTTGACCTAGTATTAGATCAGTTTGAAACCGAAGATGACATCTGTAAACTACGTCTTTTGTTCTCAGGCGTGGGTCAATTGGCAATAACTAACGGTGATGATTCCCAGTTAGTTTCCCAATCGACACTAGACCGCAAGGGAGTTGTTAGTACTAAAGGAGGTCAAGGAATGGACTGGTTAACCGTCGAATCAGTATCAAACTATGACCTCAGCGATCTCACTATTCAGCGACAATTAACCTCCATCCTAAATTCTGATATATGCTCTTCAAGCAAAGCCAGTGTGACTGGTTCAGCTAACCTTGTGTCAACACAATGGACTGAACTGCGCGACCGCGCATCAATCGGCACCGCTGTAGATTGGAATCTTGCGGTGGAAGACAACTTTCAAGGCAATCTAATGACTTTTGGAGTCGGTGGTATCCTGGGTGAATTGGAAACCCTGTCTCCTGGTTTCTCCATGCTGTTACAACCCGTTGAACTACAGGAACTGCTGGCCACCGATTATATCGATGACGGTGCATCAGGTTCCCGATTAGGCTGGGACTGGCGGGTTTTGGGAACTGAAAAATTAGGTAGCACAGATATGTGGAAGATTGTCGCTACCAATCAAGATGTGCAGGAATTGTGCTTGGGTTCGGCGAGTATGACTTTGTTAGTTGAGGAAGGTAACCCGTGGGCTACCAAACAAACGGTGAATGTGGTGATCTCGGGTAGTGATAGTAATCGCCAGGGGTGCTCAACTACAACGAAATTATTAGGTGACTATGTTCTACCAGACGGAGAATTAACCATGACTCATACATTCCAGAAGTCGTCATTGAACAGAGGCTCGAAAGGTCTCGAGTTTGGTCTATCATACGATGCTAGACCTCAGGCTAATGAGCTGTCACCAAGCGACGGCGACCTGAACAATTGGGGGCCAAATGGCGAGCACATGCCAGATAATTCCCTAATCAGAACCAACAATCTAGAACAGGCAGTCGACTGTTTACAGTATCTCCAGTCGTCAGCGTCGGGAGCGGTAGCGGCGATTGATGACGGAGGGTATGTTTGGCGGGCAATAGATCAACAATTTAGTGATAATACCCAATGGAATCTGTCATGGATTGCTAGTGATGATATTGCTGGTTGGGTGACCTTCAACGTCACAGGCGCGCCTTCACAAGAAAACTGTCAATTTGATCAAAAGGGCAGTTATGATGAAACCGTGTCATACAATCGGGACTTTATCCCCAGAGTTCTCAATATCTCCACCATCGAGGAATCTCTCTTAGACTCGAGCAGATTTCCATCTCTGTCCTCGGACCAAGGACTGTTCACTAACGCCGGGGCTTATCACCCGGAAACACGAGTGGGCTACCTAGTGGTGGTACCTGGCAGCGGCATCAACACGATCTTAACCAACATTGGCGATGCCACTGACGGTGCTTGTACGGTTGACATGTCTAGAGAGTGGACGGAGGATGGCTGGGACAAGAGATTCAATCTAATCGCTGACGCCACGGATGGGCGAATCATTGGTTGGAATTACGTCATGAGTGCATGACTACTTCCATTTGCTATCAAACATAGATAAGTCAGGTGCGCCCTTAACATCAGCGTATTCTGGGGACTCTTGTTGATACCTGTTAGCCGGCAGCGGTGCGAATGTTTGTGTTGGCGGAGGATTCGCCGGAACCTTGTCTGCTTTACTCTGGCGTAATCGTATCGTTAGTAGTACGATTACTAACATCGATAACAAACCAATTAACACCGTCATCACATTGTCAGTGAGTATATTGACAATTCGGGATACAGTTGACTGCTCATCGGGCGGTATAATCTCCGGTGGATGATAGACAAAGTATGAGATATTCCACGTGTATTCTGCAGATCCAAATTCATCGATTGCGACTGCTCTAATGTTGTATGGGCCAAGAGTTCCATTGCCCGCACACAAAATACCGCCGAAGCCGAATTCAGTAATTGAGCAGTTGAAGGGTCCTTCTTCAAAAGACGCATTAGTTGACAACAGTGTTGAATTACGATACCAATAAAATTCAACCCCGATATCCTCGATTGCGGTTTCACTCAGGTCTAGGTTCATGCTTAGCGATAAAGTGTCTTCAGTGGCATTGATGGTTGAATTAGCTAGTGATGAAAATGCAATGTAATCATAACGATTTACTCCGTCGTCAATTAGTTGGTTACAGTTATCATCGACACCATTCCACATTTCTATTGCGTCAGGATTGATGGCAATATTGGTGTCATCACACTCCTCAAACCACCGAAAACCATCACCATCCTCGTCTAAGTCTGGAATGCGCGGGTTTGTCATCGTCTGTAGAACCTCAACACCATCACTTAACCCGTCACCATCGGTATCGAACATTGTTGGCTCGCTGCCAACTGTCAGAATCTCAAATCCATCCTCCAACCCGTCATCATCGGTATCGTTGTTTAATGGGTCTGTATTCATAGTGTAGAATTCTACTAAATCTGCTAACTGGTCATTATCTCGGTCAAGGCCAACAAAATCCTCGTCGACAAATTCGTCACAATCATTGTCGATTGCATCGAGCAATTCAATCGCATCTGGATTAATTTGGTCATTGGTATCGTTACAGTCTTCGAACCAATAGAACCCGTCCAGGTCTGTATCATTATCATAAATGAGCGGATTAGATTGGTATTCCAAAATTTCCTCACCGTCCTCGAGCATGTCGCCATCGGTATCCTGTAGAGTGTAATCCGTGCCATAAATGTGGAATTCTGCGTAGTCACTCAAAGCGTCAGCATCGGTATCAGTTTGATTGAAACCTTCATCCCACAGGCCATCACAATCGTCATCAATATAATTTAACACCTCCATTGCGCCAGGGTAGATCTGGTCATTAGTATCGTTGCAGTCTTGAAACCAGTAGAAGGTGTCAGAATCAGAGTCGGGGTCCGGTATTAGCGGATTTGTGCTATAAGTATCAACTTCAGCTCCATCGAGCAGACCATCATCATCAGTATCACTATCGAGTGGGTCGGTATTGTTGACAAGGATTTCCCGTCCATCTTCCAAGCCATCATTATCTGAGTCGATTGATAGCGGGTCAGTACCATAGATGTTTATTTCATCACCATCATTAATTTGGTCGTCGTCAGTATCTATGTCGTCAGGGTCAGTACCGTAAATAGTGTCTTCATCATAATTGGTAAGTCCGTCGCCGTCGCGATCGGTGTTCAATTCGGTGCCATAGATGTTTAATTCCCAATCAAATAATGTCCCAGTGTCGCCATTGCCTTGATCCTCAATCGAAAGTGTCCATTCTCCATAGCTATCTTCATCCCAGTGATGAACCGATGTGAACATCCAATTATTCCAGTCATTGCCACTATCTTCGTGTTTTTCCGATAATATGCTCTCAGTCCCTGACGGGCTGGTTAAAATAATCTCTAAATCGCCTCGATAGTTATGGTCAATATCGACAATCACTTCAACATGCTCAATCTTTATTGACTCGGAAACTTGGGTAGTTTCGCTTATTCG
>DUKK01000100.1 GCA_013329355.1 Candidatus Poseidoniaceae archaeon
TGATGCGGCTCTCTAACCACTTTGGCTAGAGACCGGAAATCACCAACATCAACGCCTAATTTAGTTCCTTCAACTAATATTTCATACAGGAATGGCTTGATGACTTTGCCTTGAGCTTTTTCAACATCAAATCCCGCCAAACTGGTAAAACCGGCAGCGACCATATCCCAAGCAGTAATCGCTTCTTCGGGGTCTAAATCAGCTGGCGGCGCTCTGAATGGGTCGATGCACAACGGCAGACCTTTGCTTCTTAGTGGCGTCCAAATTCTTACCTCGCACATGTCGAGCAGTTTGCGAGCTCGACTAACGTCACCGCCCTGAGCAGTCAAATCTTTTTCATCAATACCTAATGCTAATCTCGCTAAGTCACCTTGAGGGTCGATGATTAGTGAAGGAATCTTGGCAATTGCTGCCTCTTCGATTAGCGCTTTGGCCATTACTGTCTTACCAGAGCCGGTTGAACCAAGCATTGCTGCGTGCCTGGCAAGCACTTGTGGAGGAATATCAATTGGTTTTGCATTATCTCTTCGACTACCAAGAAACATGCCCTTTGGTTTGAAATCAGCATTAGGCCTACTGCTTTTAGTCATCGCCGAATCGGTCGAGAAAATGTCACCGACGATCCTTGCTAGACCGCCAACTTTCTCGTCCACATCCGCCCCCAAAACTCTGGAGTTGGATGCCCCATCATCGGACACCATTACACCGCCCAATCTGGTTAGGGGTCTTGAAACATCCGTAGGTTAAACGAGTGACTAGCGCTATAATTGAGCACCTTCATGTTCGCCAACTTTGCAGTCTGTGGTACCATGTTCTCAATAATAAGAATATAATTTTAGATTAATTTTCATATTTGATAGCATTCATTTCCGTTGAAATCTTCATGTTCAGCAATATTTCTCCGAAGTCTCTAGAATAAGCACAGAGCCTACGGATTGACTCGGATATGCTTAGTTGTTGAGCTAAAAGTAATCCCTTAGAAGTAGTTTCTAATTCCTTTCTCTCATATTCAAGTAAAGACTGCTGCATAGACTTCAAATCATGCCTAGCTAATTCAATTCGAGTCGAATCTCTAGTTCTGATGTTAATCATTAGTTCTTTCAATGCACCCATCCATGTAGGCACATGTTGTATCGGAGTAAATGAGGGGGATAATTGAATGAATTCAGGATGGTCTAGCAGGAACGTGGCAAGTTTGTGAACGTGATCCATCATTCTCTCCAAACTCCTCGCCAAATTACCAAATTCGACCGCCAAGGGTCTACTGATATTCAGTTTCGAGGCAACAGCATGCGAATCGAGTAATATTCGGATTTGCCTTTCAACAAGATACAGCAATGCATCTACTTCGGATTCTCGCTCTTCAGTATCTGATAAGAATTCTAATTCTCCCCCGTCAAAACAACTTACTATATCTCTCATCAACGATGTTACCAACAGATACATTCGATTCAAACTCGCTCGAATTGGCATATCTCCAGCATTTAGTAAGCATCGCATTTCCATCAAAGAATCTGTTTCGTTGATAATTTCAAAGCCACGCGTTGCTTTTAGAAAGCGGCGTACAGAGCGGGCTAATTCAGTCCTACCGTCAGAGGTGAATTTTATTTTTATCAAATCCGCACCTGAAATATAGGCGCCCATTAAGTGGTCATGTAAACTGTTTTCAGGCAAATTTGAATGATCGAAAAACACAGCACGATCGATTCTATGGGATGCTGAAAGCGGGGTAATTCGTAAAGCGCCGCTTGGTCGCCAATCTACGCGCAACGAATCTCGAGCCACTAAATCGAACTCATTAATCCATGGTTTCGGCAGACTCAATGTGAATGTACTACCTCCAGTTGACTGTAATTTTCTAACTTCATGTTCGCCAGGTCCGAGGCTCATAGACACATGACTAAATAGACCTATATATAATATAGATAAATCAATATATGTATTGACTTTTGATAGAATCACATAATGGAACCTTTGATTGTGATACTTGTTGGTTTGGCATTGATTGTATGTGCCTATATGGCTTGGAACATTGGTGCAAATGATGTTGCAAATGCAATGGGGACCTCAGTAGGTTCTCGTGCATTAACCTTGAAACAAGCGGTAATTATTGCCGCGATATTCGAGTTCGCTGGTGCGTTTTTTGCTGGCGATGCAGTCACGAAAACGGTAAGGAAAGGAATCTTAACAGTACCGTTTGATGAAGCCGGAGTAGTCGCTGACACTATCCTTTCCCAAGACATTGCGATGGGCTTTATTGCAGCAATGATGGCAGCGGCAACATGGTTGACTATTGCAACTAGAATGGGACTCCCAGTCTCCACAACTCACTCGATTATTGGTGGAATTATCGGTGTTGGCCTAGTTTTGGAAGTTAAGCACGATACCACATTGATTGATTGGGAGGTTGTTCGTAAAGTGGTAATGTCTTGGGTTGCCAGCCCACTAATGGGAGGATTGATTGCGTTCTTCTCATACATAATCATTAAGAAAATGATCCTTGATAACGACGACCCAGTATCTCGATCGAAATGGCTTGCTCCGATTTTAGCATTCCCGACGTTTTTCGTTTTGGGACTTGCTCTACAGTTCAAAGCATTGAAAGGATTCATCAGCAGTGCTGATAGGAATGGCTGGATTGACAAATCAAATTGGCTACCAGCAAAAGAAGACGGGATATTCGACCCATTTGCTGACAATGCTTGGTTGCCTCTTAATTCACTAATCCTTGCAAGCGTAATTGGGATTATTGCCAGCATTGTCCTTTATTTTGTGCTTAGAAGAGTCAACATGGAAGAAGAAGTGCGCGGATTTAAGGGCGTCGAGAGAATCTTCGTTTGGCTACAAATTATCACTGCAGCATATGTTGCATTCGCTCATGGTGCTAACGATCGTTCAAATGCAATTGGCCCAATGGCTGCCGTCTGGGATGTATTTTCCAGTACGGACCTAGTGCTGGCAGAAGAAGCTCCAATTCCACTTTGGTTGATATTACTTGGTTCTGCAGGTATTGCTATTGGTGTAATGACTTGGGGATGGCGTGTTATGGAAACCATCGGAAAGAAAATTACTGACATTACACCTACCCGTGGATTTGCCGCAGAGTTTGGTGCAGCGACAACAATTCTAGTGTTCTCTATGCCATTCTTGGCAGTACCAGTATCGACCACTCACACTTTGGTCGGCGCAGTCGTAGGAGTAGGTCTGGCTGGTGGCGCGAAAGGCGTAGATTTCAGAGTGTTTGGTAAGATAGCAGCATCGTGGGTAGCCAGCGTACCAGTTGCCGCTTTTGGCGCAGTAGTTCTATTCGTTGCATCTGGTGGAGACGCACTAAACATGATTGTAATACTGCCACTATCATTGATTGCAGTAGGAGTTGCAATTTGGCGCAGTCGTGGCGAGATACATATTGAAGATGCTTTGTCAGATGCGAGCCAAGAAAGACTACAGAATTCCCCATTCCAAAAATTCCATGAACATGCTCAGGCAGTTGAGGTAACTGCAAACTACATGCTGACTGCAGTAAATGCTGCCTGTGACGGCGAAGACTCATCTGAAGCAATTCAAGCAACCATCGATGCAGAGTTAGAAGCTGATAATATTAAGGCTGAATTACGCCAAATGGTCAACGAAGATATGCGATTTGGCTATCAAGTCAGCATGGATCATTTCCTACATATGCTATCTCGCCAAGATCGTATTGCAGATTATGCACAGAATGTCGCAGAACAATTGGCATTCCGTGAACTGTTTGACGATAAGGAGGCCAAGGCGAAATTAAAGGCCATGGCTGAAGCAGTTGCGGCAACGGTTGCAACCTATGAAGACACAGTTAATGCCCTCAGAGAATTCACAATTAGTGGCGAGACAAAGGCTGCGAATGACAACCTCGCCGAGCAAATCCGCCAAGTTAACTTGAAGGAGCATGAAGCGGATCGTGTAGAAGCGGACGCTGCAAGTTATGTATTCTCGAATGGCGACGATGACGCTCTTGCTGCAATGCACATGTATCGTGTATTGCAAAGGCTTGACGATGTAGCAAATGCATGTGAGAAAGCAGCCAACGCCTTTTTACCAATCTTGAAGCGCTGATTATCAGCAATTAGGCCAGTAAAACATAGCATCATAATGGTGCAGTTCCACGCTTGGGTATGGATAGGATTCCAACCGCTCGCCCTTCATGGACTGATGAGATGCGCGCTGCAGCGGTTTCAACTCTTGATTCAAGATACTGGGTAAAGGGGCCAAAGGGGCGAGAGTTTGGCAAGAAATTTGCTGAGCATTGTGGAGCTCTTGTCGCTACACCTTGTCAAAATGGTTCCTCTTCACTATGGGCAGCATTACGTATTCTTGGTGTTGGTAAGGGCGATGAAGTCATAGTTCCATCTTACACTTTTATTTCAAGCGCCACTGCCATTCCCCTTGCTGGTGCTGAAGCTGTATTTGTTGATGTAGAGCCAGACTATTGGTGTCTTGATGTTGATGCAGTAGAGGCGGCAATTACCGAGAAAACCAAGGCAGTAATTGGTGTTCATATCTATGGCCAGCCATATGATCCTCGATTGCTAAAACTATGTCGTGAAAGAGGCATCTACCTTATCGAAGATGCTGCGCAAGCTCATGGGGCTTCACAAGTAATGATGGACGGAAGCGAACTGGTTGCAGGTTCAATGGGCGACCTTGGTTGTTTCTCGTTCTTCCCATCAAAAAACATGGCCGTCGGTGGTGAAGGCGGTATGCTTACTACCACAGTGGATGAGTTAACAGATGCAGTATCTTTGGTCGTAAATCATGGGCGTTCGCCAAGTTTGGAATCTATGCAACTGGGCAGCAATCTAAGAATGTCGGAAGTCTCTGCCGCTATCGGTACTGTTCAACTATCACACCTTGACTCATGGGTAAGGCGCCGAAGAGAGATAGCCGACATTTATCATCAAGCATTTGCTGATCATCCTCTCCTTGACACGCCAAAGGTTCGGCCAGGAGCCAAACATGCATGGCATCAATACTGCTTGGCAACCGAAAATCCCGATGAATTAGTTGCCCACCTAGACCACCACTGTATCGATGCAAGACGATATTATGTTACACCATGCCATCAACAAAATGTCTTTGCTAAACACCCTCAACATGGACAAGTTCTACCAGTTACAGCAACTCTGTCAAGCAGCCTAGTGGCAATCCCCGTTATGCATGAACTCAAAGATGATGAGATTGAGCGAATTATTGCTGCTGTAATGTCTTTTTCAGTTCTTCAGCATTGAGTAGTGTTGTCGCTAAACTGGCATTTGACCAATTTTTCAAACCGGTTAATTCGAAACCAATCCATTGTGGAATGTCGAA
>DUKK01000210.1:0-4133 GCA_013329355.1 Candidatus Poseidoniaceae archaeon
AATACAGCAATAAAATGCTCCTCATCAACAGGTTGAACCGAGAGCCGCTGACCTTTCCTTATCAAAGCCATGCCTTCACACTCAGGGTTGTTTTTGATGTCCTCAAGAGGAATCATCGTGTCAAGTTGCATAACGGGTTCGATATCAACCATTATCCATCTAGGGTTGTCTGGT
Source organism: Candidatus Poseidoniaceae archaeon (assembly GCA_013329355.1). Lineage (GTDB taxonomy): Archaea > Thermoplasmatota > Poseidoniia > Poseidoniales > Poseidoniaceae > MGIIa-L1 > MGIIa-L1 sp9354u. The sequence goes on from DUKK01000210.1 coordinate 175, forward strand.
GTTGCTTTTGCGTCAAAATACTTCGAGTTTGGATCTTGGGCGGTAAAATCAGGATAGCCCTCTTTCTTAATGCGGGCGATGCCAGCGACGTGCGGTGGCTTGAAATTAGAATGGTAGTAGAGAACATAATCTCCTACTTTCATATCATCTCGCATGATATTTCTTGCTTGGTAGTTCCTAACTCCGTCCCAGTGTGTCCAGCCATCTTCAACGAGCTGCTCATATGGGTATACGTGAGGTTCAGATTTCATCAACCAGTAAGCGACCATGACATGCCTAAATGGTCCCGCTCTTTTGAGATTTGTATTACCACGCTTCTTTGACTTCATCAGAAATTACTGCATCTAATACGTCTATGTCGGCCTTTTTATCAACTATCAAACCCAACTTCCTGGCCATTATATTGGATTCGCTGCCTGCGGAAATTCCCATTTTTTCCAGCGTGACAAAAATTGCTGGTAACAGAATCAATGCACTTGCCGCAGCCACCCACAATAGTATCAATATAACTGTGATGAAGGGTTTGATTTCTGGAATAGGTATTTGATATGCTGTTATCATACCTAAAGAGGTAACCACTGCTGCTTCAAACAGCGACATACCCGTACCAATTGCCGCGCTCTTGATAGCATTTATTCCACCACCTAATTCTCTGATACGGTTGGAAATGTGGATAGAGAAATCAACCCCGACGCCAACAAGAATCGAGCCTATCATAACCGTAACCAGAGATAAAGTAACATTCATTTGCCACATAACCAGCCATTGCAAAGCAACAGTTGCGATTACAGGAGACGTGGTCCAAAATGAATATTGAATGTCTCTAAAGACGATGGCCAAAACGATTAGAGTGAGGATGATAGCAAAAGCTAACGAGGTGTATTGAGAGCCAACAATTAGTTGGTTTACCTCAATCGCAGTTGCTGCGACTCCGGTGAGATGCTCAGCGCGACCGCTGTCCACCGAGCGGAAGGAATCCGCGTGCTGGTTAACTGCTTCAACGCTCTTTGCAGTGTCTGCAACTGGAATAAACGGCATGTCAACATAGATCAATGTGCGATCAAAATCACTATTAATGAATATCTCGCGTGTTTCATCGGTTATTGAAGCATAAAATACGTTTAACAGGAAAATCTGCGATTGTTTGGTTCCAGGGAGACCAAAGTTGTCTGGTTGTATGAGTAAATCCCAAAAAGATGCGTCAGCAGTTATTTCATTGTTTAGTAATACCTCTGCAGTCTCTTTGATGTCATCGGGCAGAGGTGTAACATTGACGAACTCGTATAGCTGAGCACCGGAAACAGTCGGCGCAATTCCCGTTGATTTCATCAAAAACACGATCGAAACTGCTGAGGTATTTTCGACAGTGTTTAATTTACTTTCTAATTGATCAATCCGTTTCAGATTTTCTGCTGGATCATCATTGCCAGTATCTTGATCGTTAGTATCACCAGTTACGTTGGCATGAATCAAAATCATACCAATCTGTCCAGCGTTGAAGTCACTGCTGTATTGCTTCATTTTAATCACCGGGTCTTCACCTTCTGGCGCCATTCCCAACAAATCGATATTCTCCTCAACATTGCTCTGGCCTAGCGTTGCTGAGATTAATATTAACATCAAGAAGAACCCAATAATTGCTCGATTGTATTTCACTGGAGCGTCAACCAATCGGTCAAACGCTTTCAATGGAGGATGCTTTGGTTTACGTAAATCGAGCAGTAATGTTAGATTGGGCACCATAAATATGGTCAGTATGTAAACAATTACAATGCCACCTGATAGTGCAATGCCAACAGTTTGTATCGGTGCCATGGGCGTGAAAACTAGCGAAATGAAACCGATTACCGTGGTGACGGCTGACAAAAATACCGCTTTCCCAGTTGATGATAATGATGCTTTCATCTTCTCAGATTTAGTTCCGCCCTCCTCAGCATACCGATTGGTAATGTGAAGACCATAAGAGACACCCAATGCCAATAGTATTGGTCCGACAATGATGACTGTCATAGTCACCTCATAATTGGTCCAGCCGATAAGCCCAAGTGTCCAGAACACTGCGCACAAGGTTGGTAATCCAGCGATAATCACTACCTTTATTCCCTGAATTGGGCGGATACCAGTAATACCTGTTTGCAGCAGATCAGAATGGAAGATAAACAACCCCAGAGCGACAAGCACCACGGCGGTGGGAAAGATTTCCCAGAATAGTTTGAAAGAGAACTCAGTTACCGCATTAGTTATTGGAACCGGACCAGTTAAAGTCATTGTAAGATTGAGACTTTCCCACGTACATACGCCTGTCTCTGGGTCCGGCACACCATCATTGTTAACATCATCACAATATCTTTCTTCTTTGCTAAATTGGTCAAGTTGCGATTGCGTTCTAGCAATCAAATCTTTTGCCTCAACTTGGTCTGACACAGCGACCGCCATTATCGCTCTATCGAGCAGGCCATCGGGGCCTTCACAGTCTCGTTCGCCTGTCGTACATACATCTCTTGCTAATTTATCCAAACCCGGTGTAGGACTACCGTCATCCTCATACATTTCACCAATGACTAGGTCAATTGTCGGCTGGCTTGGGATTTCGTAAGAACCACCAAATTGTTCGTCAGTCTGAGCAATTAAATCGTTTAATGCTTCAGCCGCTTGCGCACTGGCACATTCTTCTTGACCTGCTGCGCAACCAAGTTGTCCAAGTTCATTGATGAATGCTTCACGAACTCGCGGGGCACTGGAATTGACTTCTTTCAATACCGTTGACAAAGACAGGATATAGATGACATCATCATTGATAGAATCTGATAGGTAGGGGTTAAGTTGGTTTTCCACATAACTCATTTCCTGAAGAATCCTCTGGTCGGTAATGTTTCTAGTTCCAGATTCTACATAGATAATCATGACGTTAGTAGACCAATCGTCTTCTACAAGTTTAATCAATTCCGCAACTTGACTACCTTCGGGCAAATATACTTCGAGGTCGCCGTTTACATTCAGCGCAGGCTCGTCTGGATTGTCATCAAATCTAGTATCGTCTAGAAAGCCAGATTGGGAGACGAAAAATGCCGTAAGCATCAGAAAGATTACCAATACTGCAACGGGGTATTTGGTGATAGCACCTGTGGCTCCGTGTTTTTGCCACTCACGCTTGAAGCGGTCGGGCGCCTCGAGCACGGCATCAATCGCAGACTTGGCTCGAAAGTCTCTGACACGCGCTGTCAAATCCACCGCACCGGATTGTATTTTGGATTTACTATACTCGGCCAGTGCACCGATTCGCTTGGAAAATTTGCGACTTTCACTAGATGGTTCGGAAGAATCATTCCCATCAGCCATAGCCTTCCCCGATAACACGACAAGTCCTCGCTTGAAAGGTTTACCGACATTATGATTATCTTGACATTTGAATTTCCCTTAATGCGTTGGTTTCATATCATGTAAGTCGACGGGGGGAATGGACCCGTGCCGGTTACGAGCGTGGGGCCGGTGAGGCACATGCCAACTCCAAGATTAAACGAAAAACGCTGGTCTGTTGACCTTGAGAAAAAAATTCAAACCGAGCACTCTGCAGACGATCAAGAATATTCCAAGAGATATGGTTTCAATCCTGAGTCTGGGAAAGAAATATTTGTCATTGATACACCACCGCCTTACCCCTCTGGAACTTGGCATATCGGAGCAGTAGCTCAATATTCTATGATTGACGTAATTGCAAGGTCACAGCGTTTACTCGGTAAGGAGGTATACTTTCCATGGGGTGTCGACCGGAATGGTATAAACATAGAATTTACCGTTGAAAAAAATACCAAACGTAAAATGAAAACCTATGACAGAGCTGAGTTCCTTGAATTGTGTGAAAAAACCATCGAAGAATTTACCCAAGCGATGAGAAACACCGCCCGGCGTGTCGGGCTCTCGTGTGATTTTGCGCGTGAATATCTTACAGATGCCCCGGA
>DUKK01000210.1:4457-4601 GCA_013329355.1 Candidatus Poseidoniaceae archaeon
TATCGCTCAGTAACCCAGTCGATTTTTGTTGAGCTATTCAAAAACGGCACCATTGTTGAAGATCTTAGACCAAACATCTACGATCCTGTAGAAGGCACAACCATTGCCGACGCCGAGGTTGAAAGACTCTCCAGGAAGACCAAA
>DUKK01000210.1:4937-7400 GCA_013329355.1 Candidatus Poseidoniaceae archaeon
TGGTAGATGTTATTTGGCAACTTGACGATGGAACAGAGGTTATCATTTCCACTACTAGACCAGAACTAATCTGCGCTTGTGGTGTCGTTGTAGTTCATCCTGATGATGAACGCTATCAACATCTTGTTGGTAAGGAAATATCATTGCCGCTACCGGTTGACGGTCGTGAAAAGTTCGTCAAAATACAAACTCATCCATCTGTCAAATCAGAATTTGGTTCTGGAGTGTTGATGGTCTGTTCATTCGGTGACCAAAACGACGTAGCAGTATTCAGAGAATTAGGTCTTACGCCATTTCAAGCCATCAACCTAGAGGGTTGTATGACAGAGATTGCCGCACAGTGGTCTGGAATGACTGTTATTGAGGCACGTAAATCGATAATTGAATATTTGACAGCAAACGATAAGATAGCAAAAATTGAAGAGCGGGAGCAGGAGGTTCCAGTATCTGAACGTGGTAAGAATCCTGTCGAGATAATTTTGCTCAAGGAGTGGTATGTGCGTCAAACCCACATCCAAGATAGAATGCGAGATTTAATCGGTGAGATACAATTTCACCCGGTTAGAAACCGTCAATTTCTGTTAGACTGGATGGACAATATAAGCATTGACTGGCCGATTTCTAGACGTCGATGGTATCACACAGAAATACCGATTTGGTATAGTGAGGACGAGGCTTATGTGGTGGTTCCACCTGCTGGATGTTATGTCCAACCATGGCGTGAGGAGCCACCGCAAGGTAGTCGTGTTTTACGCCGAGATACGCGCGAAGATGTTGGTTCGGTTGAATCAATGACTGAAAGTTTAGGGACAATCACTGGCGAGCAGAAAGTGTTCGATACGTGGATGGATTCATCAAATTCTAACCTTTTCGTCAGCGGTTACCTCAATCAACCTAAGATATTTGAGCAGGCATTTCCAACTGCACTACGACCTCAAGGTAAAGAGATAGTCAGAACATGGCTTTACTACACTCTACTAAAGTCAGCTCTATTGCTTGACAAGCCGGGTTTCCAGCATGTTTGGATTGACGGTTTGGGCATGGACCCATGGGGGCGCAAAATGAGCAAATCATTGGGCAACGGGATTGATGCTGATTCAGTCTTAGAGTGCGGTGCTGGTGGAAGAACTGCCTCATGGAAAATAAAAGGACCAGAAAAAACCGTGCAGCTCAAGGCTAACAAAATTGGTAGCGAGTGTTTCAGACTCTGGAAAGCCTGCGAGGCGCAAGTAGGTGATGATTTTCACATCAATCCAGAAGAAATCGAGCAGAAGTATTTCGGAGTTTTGACCAAGTTGTTTAATGTAGCTCGCTTTGCCTCTCAATTTGATGTGCCGAAGGACCTGGATAACATGCCAAATAATCTCAACGTTGAGGATGAGTGGATTCTGTATGAATTCAACGCCGTTATGTCTGACGTAAAAGCTGCATGGACCAATTTGGACATTTACACAGCAACCCAAAATCTGAAAAGTTTTGGAACAGGTATACTACCAAGCCACTACCTCGAAATGGTAAAGTCTAGATTGTATAATGGTGACGAACAAGCTGCTTGGACAATACATCGTGTTGTTCGAGATTTTATGAGTGCTTTTAGCCCAATATGTCCATTTTTCACCCACCACATATCCACAACTATCTACGGAACTTCCGCCGTCGAAATAGATGAATTCCCCAACAATATTTTCGGGGAACGGTTCAACCACGAAAGGAGTGATTCACTAATGAGCAAAACTAGTGAATTGCAGGCGTTTAACGGAGAGGTATGGAGTAATAAAAAGGCAAACGGAGTTTCTTTGAATCAACCGATATCAGGAATATCAATACCCGAAAACCTGGCAGATTTTACTGAAATACTCATTGCTATGCATAGCATAGAATAGTTCCTATTCTTCTTCAATTAGTGACAGCAAGCGCGTTTGTTTGGTTGTTGGAGTATCCAGTTGGCCCAAACGAAAACCAATTAATCGTATTTTCTTACCAGTTTGCACATTGTTAGCGAATAATTTCTCAGCCAAACTCGTAAAGACCTCATCATCATTCATTGCAACTGGGATAGATCTGCCATGAGTGTGTGTTTCAAACCCAGTATAGCGTATTTTAACCTCAGCAAGTCTGCCAGAAACACCAATTTCACGGGCAGATTTCATCACTCTTCTCACAATGCTAAGTAAATTTTCCAAGACTTCCTGGTAGTTATCGCGGTCGTAATTAAAAGTCGTTTCCTTACCAATTGATTTGCGGCTCCTAAGCGGGCTAATTTCACTAGAGGTCCTTCCCTCATACACACGAGTTATCCATGCAGCAAAGCGCTCACCGGTAATTCTCGATAGCGACAATTCGCCATATGTATGGAGTTCATCAATTGTGCTTATACCCCACTCATATAGTTGCGTTGCGCGTTTCTTCCCAATCCCAGGCACCTCACGGATATCGCGACCCTCGAAAAATTCGCCTAATTCA
>DUKK01000160.1 GCA_013329355.1 Candidatus Poseidoniaceae archaeon
TGATAATCAGGTTCGACGCCCGGATTTTCAGCTACCCAACGATGCTGAATTGTGCCGGTTTTATCGATGATAATTACCACTCTATTAGCACTCACATAACCATCAATGCCGCCTAATCCAACAAATTTTGCATCATACGCAGTCACAACTTCTCGGTCTATGTCTGAAAGTAACTCAAATTCAAGATTGTATTTTCGCGCAAATTCTGCATTGGCCCACGGGGAGTCGACGCTAATGCCAATAACTGTTGCTGCGGCATCATTCAATTTTTCCATATTGTCTTGAAATGCGCACATTTCTTTATCGCAAACGCCGGTAAAGGCACCGGGATAGAATGCTAAAATTACCGTTTTTCCACGGTAGCTTGATAATGAAATGGGTTCTTTAGCAGTATTCTTTAGTGTAAAATCCGGAGCGTTTTGTCCTATCATGAGATAACCTCTAAACGGGCTCTCTTAGTATGAAGTATTTATACAAATGCACCCTGATTTAGTAAGGGTCTAGATGAACTATTTGCTCGATATCAATTCTCTTATAGCCTCGCTCTCTTGCATTACTTGCTGCTCTAGTAAGCATCGATCGCATCCACCCGAGCGACATTAGTGTCTGCATGCGCGCAATTGATTCGATGAACTGAACTGGATTTCCGCCAAGTTGAGCATGGGCTCTAATATCTCCCTCTAACTTTTCAACTACCATGTAGTATGTGTCTATCAATTCTTCTACTGCGTCATCGGTTACCGGCATCTTAGCGTGGCTTCTAGCAAGTGATAATAGCGATGATCTAGTCAGTATTCCACCACCTTGGCCGACTATTAGAGTTTCAGTTTCCTCTGTTACTTCCTGTTCAGCTAATTCTCCATCCTCATCTAGACCCATGCCAGAAACTGCCAAGTCTAAATGTCGGGGTTTGATTGTACTCACACGGTCTTTTTCAGCGGCGGCCTCAGCGTGCTTGAGAATCTTCGCAAGGTGTTGCTCGATATGTTCAATTCCTGCTTGGACTGCGGCGGACCCTACTGAATCAATGCTACTAATCCTGTCAATCATCAATTCTCTAGTTCGATTATAGTTCAATCTAGTTCTATTAGGGTCATCGAGAGTTTTACGCTCAGGATCCTGTGCCAAAGTCTCTGACTCCATTTGCGGTACTAATCGATCTAGTTCCTCACATAACAACTCAACAAGTTGTTGTTTTACTGCACCGGAAATGCGCATTTGGGTGTAGTTCCCTGCGACTGCTCCAATATGGCCTGATGAATACGGCTTCGCCGACATGGGATTGCCTTGGGTTGGATGCTTTTGATTATTAGCAATCAATTACCAGTTCATAACTATCGTCAAGAGTGACTCTCTCCATACCTTGGCTGGTTCTCACCCATGTGTCCTCAAGACCAATGCTGCCGTCATCAAATACCAGTTTAGGCTCAATTGCCATAACGCCATTATCCACCAATGGTCGGTCAAAACCTCTGGCTACGACTGGTGATTCATCGAGTTGCAGACCAACAGAGTGACCTAAGAATTTACTTTGGTCGGGTTGCATGCCCATAAGATGTTCTCCATGTCCCATCGATGTGGCCAGCTCACTGCCGATTTCCCATGCTTCAGAACAATTGTCTCCTCGGGCTAGTGAAGCAACAACTGAATCGCTCACTTCAACCATGTCTGATAACCTCTCCAGCCAACTTTCTCCTAGACCGCCGATACTGAACATTCTAGTTGCGTCGACAACGTATCCGCGATGAACATGCACGAGATCAACTAAAATTGGTCGATTCGCACGGAGTTTGGTAAAACCCGAACCCATTCCTGCCATTGGGTGTGGACCAGTTCCACCAATTGCTGAGTCAAAAAATGACGGTATGCCGCCTGCACGACCAGATACGATGACTGCACGGTCACATTGTAATGGAAAGCGACGCATTTGGACTGTTCCACCGAATCCATAGCGACGACTAACCTCTTCTGCCGCAGCAACAAGCTCAAGTTCAGTCGCTCCGAGTTCAATAGAGTGTTTTACCGCATCGAACATCTGTCGCTGTACGTTGGCCCCCTCTCTCATCATTGACAGTTCCCAATTTGATTTCTTTTCTCGCTGGCGGTGAACGATTTCAGTACAGTCCTTAGCAGCCCCAAGTGAGGCAAGTGCGCTACCGAACCTTTGCGACAAATCTGCTGGAATCTCGCCGTGCTGAAGTCCAAGTCCTCCGTCTATACCCATTTTTGACAGCGTTTCAGCAAAACTACGCAGACTAGGGAACTGTTGAATGTCTAAACAAGAATCGCTACCACCAGACTCAAACTTAGCCCGTTCAACGGACCGCCTGACAAAGAAAGTTGCGCCGTCTCCACCTTGTTCCAAACTGGCGGCGGAATCGACTGCAGGGATGAGTAAAGCCCCATTCTGTCTGCCGCCTGCATAATAATATAGGTCAACTGGGCTTTGAATCAATGCTGCCGCTATTTCAGCATCTGCTAAGCGATTGCTCAAATCCGTAATCCTTGATTCTAGTTCACTGACTGGTACCCGCCAATCCTCACCATCAGGGCCGTGTAAATTACCCACTGTCCAAGACGCCATGATGATTGGTATTGGTCGATATTGAAAACACTACCCGCAATTGTTCCATTGACCGCCCATTTCGTTATCTGCTCACGATTCGCTAAAGAAAAGATATCAAAAACTGTCAACATTTGGCCGATGTATGGCAAGGGTGCTGAACTTGCGCGACTTTAATGTCGAAAGCAAGACTGTGCTGGTTCGTGTTGACATCAATAGCCCACTACAACCCAAAAGTCAAGAATTTCTCGATGACACGAGGATTAGAGCAATTATCCCAACCCTCAATTTGCTGACAAAATCAAAAGTTGTTATTTTGGCCCATCAATCTAGGCCGGGTAAGAAGGACTTCACCAATACACTTGGCCATTCAAGGGAATTGGGACGGGTTTTAGGTCGAAATGTAAAATGGGTCGAAGACATACATGGAGAAAAAGCCATGAAAGCGATTGAAGAGCTCGGGGATGGCGAGATTTTGATGCTGAATAATGTACGAATGGACCCAGAAGAAGTTTCAGTCAAAGGCAACTTTGAGGCTATGGCTGAAACGAAAATTATCCAGCGGTTGTCGAGTGTAGTCGATATATTCGTCAACGATGCCTTTGCTTGTGCACACCGCAATACCCCCTCGATAGTTGGGTTCACTCACACGCTACCATGCGTAGCAGGTGAATTAATGAAAAGGGAAATTGATGCATTAGATGTTGCATTAGAAAATCCGCCCCGTCCCTGTATTGCCGTTGTTGGCGGGATAAAAGTCGAGGACTCGGTTTCAATTGCTGATAATATGCTGAGAAAAGGTATCGCTGACCAAATATGGCCAACTGGGGGCGTAGCAAATCTTTTGATTGAATACTCTGGTTTCGATATTGGACAAGGGAATCATAACTTCTTAGTCAACGAACTTGGCGATGCATACCACCAAACAGTGGCAACTGCAAAGGCTATGCTAAATGACTTCCGTGACAAAATTATGCTGCCCACCGACTTAGCAGCAAATGTTGAGGACAACCGACTGGATTTGCCCATTAGTGATTTGCCGATTGACGCGCCAATATTCGACATTGGAATCAATTCTACAATGGCACTGTCGGCAGCGATAAAGCGATCCGGGACCATCATATTAAACGGTCCAGCTGGCGTCTTCGAATTAACTGATTTTGCCTTAGGAACTATTGAAATGCTCAACGCATGTGCTGAATCAAATGGTTATGTTGTCGTCGGCGGCGGCCACACTGCTACACTGATAATGAACCGAGGTTTAAGTGAAAAAATGGGTCATTTATCGACCGGTGGGGGTGCGTGTCTTAATTATCTTGCAGGAAGGTTACTGCCCGGCATTGCTAGTCTAGAATACAGCGCTGAAAAATTCAAATTGAAAATTTCTCAAACCATTACTGACAATTAAATAATCCAGTCCTCACCGGATAGATAAGGAATGGTGAATCATGACCACTGAATACGCGGTTCGATACACCAATACTGTGCTTTATGATAGCCAGGGTGAACAACACCTCGGTGACTTTCTCATCCACGATAATGGTGCTTGGTCCAAATCTAATGGTGATGAAGACGTCAAACAGGTTTTAGATGGATCAAACAAAGTAATCACTCGTTCACTACAAAATTGGCATACACACCTTGCTATGCAACTCAACGCGCGGGACTTTAGTGATGGATATACTTTGGACCGTTGGCTAAATGAAGCGATATTCCCCACTGAGGCGAAGCTAAACCCGGAATACGTTCGAATAGGAGCAACCGCCGCTGCTGCAGAATTAATTGCAACTGGTTGCAGTTTTGCCGCAGATATGTATTTCTATCCGGCAATAACAGGGAATGTCCTGAATGACGCAGGAATAAGGGGCTTAGTTGGCGGTCCGGTTAGCGATTTCGCCCTACCATCGCATCCCGATGCAAAATCTGCACTCGATGAATTGGATAGTATGTTGAAGCACCAATCTAGTGATGATAAAATTCAGTATGCTATTGCTACCCATTCAGTATATTTGTGCAGCGAAGATACTCTTCTCAGAGCAGCAGAGTTAGCTGAAAGAAGAGCGGGGCGACTCCACATACACGTAAGTGAAACTCGAAAGGAAGTCGCTGAATGTTTTGAGAAAACCGGGAAATATCCCGTGGAGTATCTCGACAGCATCGACTTTTTCAAACCCGGGACTATCTGTGCACACGCAAGCTGGGTCAAGAAAAACGAGATTAGAATGTTGGAAAATCACGGCGTGACCGCAGTTCACTGTCCATCTTCCAATATGAAACTAGCCTGTGGTGGAACTCTTTCATTACCTGCTTATGTTGACGCAGGTGTTGATGTACGCATCGGCACAGATGGTGCAGCATCGTCGGGTAACGGTTTGAACATCCTTAATGAGGCGCGGACAGCTGCCCTCGTCCAACGTCATGACCACTGGGACCCAACCCTACTTCCTGCTAAAGACGTCTTCACAATGATAACCAAAGACAGTAAAGACTGGGTGGCTTGGGACCTAAAAGACATCAGAATGTTCCCTCGTGGCCGTTCTAATAATCGCCATTTAGCAAATTTGGTTTTCAATGGTGGTAATTGTTTGGATATGTGGGTCGATGGACAAGCAGTTAGGTTGCATGGAGAGACTCAAACGATTGATGAAGAATTGGCCCTCGATGAATTAGACCTTGCTGTTGATTCATATTATGAGGGGATCGAGTAATCATTGATACTTGTTAAGGGTAAAACCGGCAGCAAAGAGTATCAACATTACAAAGTAGCCGACAGCAGACAGAGTCATGTCGATTTCATAATCGATGTTCAACTCAAAATCTTCTGGTGCCTCTGAAAATGTTCCAATACCAACAAAATATTCTCCGGACTTTGCTTGCCAAGACAATCCGGACTGGTTGTCATCTCCAATAGCAGCAAACTCATTATCTCTCGAGGTGCAAATCTCACTATTCTGGTTCACCATCTCGATAAATGTAAGTCCATCACACTGAGATTTTTTATCTGCATCGGCGATGACTAAGAAGACATCATTTCTGTCCCAGTCAATTTGTGCATTAGCATTAATCATCAGTGACAACGGATTTGATTGCATCGGTTCATCCGCAAAAAATACCGAGTTAGGAACATTTGGCGTAGGAATTGAATCTACTGAGTCTTCAGTTGTAAAACCAATACTGCCCAATATCGATACAATCACTGCAATGACCATCAGCCCGATACCAAACTTGTTGTTGACCGCCAAATTGATCACCTACAACTGTAAGAACGCCAGTGCCAAGATGACATAGCTGCCCAGTAACATTCCTCCCTCAAGCCAATTAGACTTCCCATCTGCAAGTATTGAATTAACTACCAAGACTGATACAAATGTTGCCGCCGTTTCTAGCATACCAAACTCTAGAGTGAGAGGAACACCCAGAGCCCAGGCAAACAGTACCATTGCTGGTGCAGCGAACAGGGCAATTTGAACACTACTACCTACCGCTATTGCAATAGATAAGTCCATCTTGTCCTTGCCGGCGACGATTACTGCTGTGAAGTGTTCTGCAGCGTTACCAAAAAATGGTAGTAATATTACTCCGATGAATAACTCTGGCAGGCCCCACTCAACGACGGCGGCTTCAAGGCTGTGAACTAGAATATGGGCCATCCAAGCAACTAGAATAGTTGCCAGGATTAGTAAAATCCAGGCATTTTGGTTGGTCATTGTTGGATTCTCATGATGGCCATGCCCCGGCTCTGTTGCAAACACGTGAGCATGAGTTTTAAGTTGAAAAAGCAGTGCTAATCCGTAAATTGCGAGCAATACTATCGATGCATAGTGCGAAATGTTTTCAACATCACTGAATGTTCCACCTGAGTGGTGAACTGCGCTTGGAATAATAAAGGCCACAACGGCTAGCAACAGTAAAGTTCCATTCATTTGAATTGCATCGCTGTTGAAACTCTGTTCCTTGTGTTTCAGGCCCCCCCAAACCATTGCCAGTCCTAGGACAAGTAGCATGTTACCAAGGATTGAACCAATAAGTGAAGCCTGCGTAACTGTTACCATTGTCTGGACTATTTCTGGATCCTTTGATGCAGCAAAGATTGCCAATCCAACAATGATTAATTCAGCAGCATTTCCGAATGTGGCATTTAAGAAACCACCAATTGCTTCGCCAGTTCTGAGGGCAATCTCCTCAGTACCCTTGCCCATTAGAAAAGCTAGCGGCATAATCGCGACCATCGAGAACAAAAATGCCATAGTAAGATTATGCTGGAAGTTGAATAATACCGCTAGAGGTAGCGCAACGAGTAACCAATTTAGTTTGTTGTTAAATGGGTTTAGTGCATCGAGAACCGATTCCATTGCTAACTCAGATACTTGCTCAGCGTTATCAACATCTGCCATGTTCAAGGTGATTGAAAATACCCTAATTGAGATATCTATCAACCGAAGTATCAATCCTCAGATTTCTTGCGTCTTGTTGGCCGACGCTTGGGCGCATTTCTAGGTGCTGGACGGCGGCCAACCTTGCGTTTAGGTTTGACTTCCTCATCGACTTCCTCATCATCGTCAAATTCATCATCATCTAAACCGAAAAATGATTCATCTTCTTCGGGTTCAGGCTCAGGTTCTGCTTCCCGCTTTGATTTGGTGCGTCTTTTCTTACGTTGTACCACATTGACTGAAAATGGGTCTTCCTCTTCTGGCTCTTCCTCTTGTGCAACCGGCGCATCAGCTACTGGCGTCACGTTAGTGAGTGAGTCATAGTCAACTTGCTGGGTAGTTCCAATAAATTCAGACATCCAGTCATCGTCATCGTAGTCATCTTCAGACTTACGCCTCTTTGGCCCGCGCATGCCTGCCCTAATGACGAATAACATCAGTATGATCGAAATAAATGCTATGCCTGAAGAAACCCAAACGAAAACATATGGTGGATCGGAAAATGATGGTTCAACGATTATTGGCTCCGGCAGCGGCTCCAAACTCTGGACGTATTCACAAATAGTGGTTCCATTAATCTCATTATAACAGAAATCGACAAGGAATATTACTTGTTCAATAACTTCATTGCCGGCAGAGTCAACTGCTCTTACGGTTAAGACATGCCGTCCATTGTTGAAATCTCCCGCACTTATCTGCTCGGAGAAAATGAATGCACTGCCGTCACCCTCCAAATCTTGCAAATTGTCTGGGGTTTGCCATGCACCAACTGATGACCCGCTGGCAGAACCATAGTTGTAGGTGAATTTGTATTGCATCAATGATATTTGTACATCGTCAACTGCGCCTGCACTGATTGTCATGGTCTCTCGGGCGAGGTATTTCGACTTGGAACCATCATCACCACCATCATTATGTGAGGAGGGCGAGTAAATATTCAGTGTGGGGCTGCGTGCATCTAAACTACGGTCTGTCCAAATTAGTTGCTGGCTGTTATAACTTTCATCAATCATGTCAACTGTGATGGTAATCATCCCAGCAGTGACTGTGTTACTAATATCAAAGGTGAGATAGAATTCTGGGCCTTTTGTTGGGTCTAGTAAGTTATCTGCATAAGACAGCATCTGCCTAGGCGCATTGGTTATCTTGCCGCCTGAGGTGGTAGTGATATCAACAGTAGGCATGGCAAATAGATATTCGTTTACCGATAATCTGATGCTGTAACTGCCAGCGACCAAGGATGGGCTAAGGTATAAATCGCCATCCTCGTCATATAATTCGTAAGTTGCTGTTGGAGGAATTGTATCTTCTTTTACCTTTAATGAATTACCAGTCTGACCTGGGAATGCCTCAATATTAGTATTGCCATACATATCTTCTACGGTAATTGCATACCATGTATTGCGTTCAACGTCATTTGGTATTGAGTATGTTTTGCTAAACGTGAAGTCGGTCAGTATTGACCCTGTATCATATATGTCATCATCGAACAATGACCAGCCATTCTCCTCGGTTACTATCGAGATTTCGTCTTCATCTTCACCGAATGGGTCTCCTTCATGATGCCAAATTGAATATTTCTCTCCGTCTAGTTGTTGGTCATTATACCATTCTATTGTAATGATTGAGATTTCTCCTACAACCTCTATTGTGCTTATTCTTGGTGCGGTCGGGGTTATGGTTTCCTCATAAACTGGTCCAAACCAATTTTGGTTTAATTGAGTATAATGGTAGGGTCCCGCTGAATGCTGATAAAGCGCTTCACTGGTGACAAAATAAAATGATGTGCGGTCAACCTCTTCTGGAACTGTTACCGTGAATTCCTCTATTCCATCGGTGACTGTGCCCTGGTAGAAAATTGTCACGTTCTCAGTTGATTCAGTAAACTGAGATCCGGTATGAAGGAAATTTGCGCGCCAAATGTGGTATTTTTCTCCTTCAGCACCTAACTGGTCGTTCCAGGTTACCAAAGTCTGCGAGTCCCCAATGAATGTCGCCATGACATTGGTTGGTTCAGCCGTCCAATTGTAAAATGCATCCTCGTAGACCGAAGTGCAAGAATATGATTCAATGTCCTCATCGAAAATTCCATTGGAATCGATTACCACCACGCAGTAGTGCGAGGTGCCAAGCCTGCCAACTGGGACTTGGTAGTCAAATTCTGACTCGCCTTCATCTACCAGCGCAATTTGCTCAACCCCAAACTGGTCTGTGTTGTTGAATGATTGCCCGGAGGTATAAACTGCATATGATTCACCATCTTCTCCAGACACATCTGACCAGGTTATGGTTGTCGTTCCACTGCCGGTTTGAGTGTTTGACAAAAAGTACGAATTCACTGAACTTACGGGTGTGGCAGGCATATTATCTTCAACCAACGGGGTTGCAAGGGCGTTGTTTGATAGTAGTCTAATATCCTCATAATCTTGACCGGGGCCGAAATAATTAGGCATTAGATATGTAACTGCGTAATACACTTGCCGATCCGTATCATTTGGTATGGTAATCTGATAACTAGATACTCCTGTAGCAATCTGGGCAATAGGCGACATTGACGAGAACAATGTTGCGGCAGAATTACGGGTGATTGGTTGAGTCGACTCCCAGAGACGAGTTTGATAGGCATCTGGCCCCTCCTCGGGTAAAACATAGAAAATATCGTTGTAATTAATCCAAGATAGAGATGTGATGCTTGTTGTTGGATTGAATGATGCCATCAAATTATATGGTGTTCTAATCGGTGTGGTTATTTCAGTAACTGGATGGTATATCGATGACTCGTTGGCAATCAGTGAGTCATAAGTTGATACTGTGCCGTCTTGCGTAGTGATTGCTGTGGTTATACCATAGTAGAATGAATCATTTGTTCCAGGGTCTACTAGGTATGAGAAACTGTGGCCTTGATGTGAACCATTGGCGCCACCGAGACACAGGTATTTCGAAGCGCTCAAAGCTGGATCGTTTATGTCACATGCGACGACGGAATGGACCAATGTAGCATTCTGTATATTTGACTGGTTAATCATTTCTGTATGACGATAAATTTGATATTCTGCATTGTAGAAGTTATCCAAAGCACTAGGTTGTTCAAGGCTGTCGATGTTACGCCAAGTAATTGTTGTTAATTCAGTGCTACTATCGAATGATGCATGTATATCTTGAGCCTGTAAATGGGATAAATCACCGGTATCTTCTGCTGCGACATTGCTGATTGGCATCAGCGAAAATGCCATCAACAGCACTAGTAGCGAAGCAATGGCCTTCCCATCATAAGCCTTGGAACTCTCCGTCATCAAACCTTTCTAGCGTGCAACCGTTATGAGTATACCGCTGATTAAACTATGAATCAACCCTGTTTGTAGTCTAATTTTGCTCACTCAATCGGACTCACCTTTTTGGGAGTTTGGCTGTGGAAGAGGGTCATCAGCATCAATTTGTTTAATTTGCTTACTCGCTTGAATAAATCTAATCAAGAATGTCCAAATGCCGCCTAGTGCAGAGACAAAAACGACAACGCTCAGTGGGTTTATTTCAATATGATCAAAAATTCCGGGATATTTACCCCAAGAATAGTTGTCAAAATGGAGTAGTATTCCCATCAAAAATATTGCTACAATGCTGAGTATAGTACGGTCGGCACGAGAGAATCCGCGATAGTTCCTTGTTCCAGCAACTGCCTGTGCTTGTGTTCCCATATACGAGCCAAGTAAGGTAAACCATGCTGCAGATAGGCCTAACACAACGTCATTAACAAACATCGAGGCTGAAATGCAGATTATCCAAACCGCATCAAGTAAACGATCGAATGTGTGATCTAGATAATCCCCCCATCTAGTTACTCTGCCCGTCGCTCGAGCAACAGGCCCGTCTAAACCATCGAAAGCCATTGCCAGAGTGATTAATAGACCACCACCAATCAGCATTGTGACGCCAAGGCTATCATCGGTTGCTAAGTATACTGACAGGCCACCAAGAATCCCAATAGGAAGTGCTAGCCAAGTAATTGTTGCAGGACTCATCCATGACATCGACTCGACAATTGGAGTTAATGTTCGCTCCCAAATACTCCTCAACTTTTCAAGTGCCATGGTTCTTACCTAACTACGGGAAGTCAACTAGGGGGTTGATTGTTGCGGCTCCAAACCAAGTAGTTTAATTGTTTTCTAACCAATCTATTGAAGCTGGCGAGTCTGTTGAAGGTAGTCCTTCTCTTACCCACCGTATAATTGCGTTAGCAATCTGTTCGGGAGCTAATTGTCCACTGTCCAACTCAAGTATCGGTTGGTCAATCTCAAATTCAACTATCTCAGCCCAAGTTCCAGCAACAAACTCCCATTCTACATTTGAGTTAATCTTGGCCGCAGAGTAATCTCTCATCATTAGCCGTTGCCTGAGTATATCTGGTTGACAACGAAGGACAACTATTCCATCAACCGATAAAAAGTGCGATAAATGTCCATCGATGATAACCTGTTTGTTAGATTCACATTCAAACATCTCTGACAATCTATGAATGTCTATTTCTTGACTATCCATCGTCTCATCATAATCGCCTACACAATCGAAATCCTCGGCCAGTTGACTGACTGAGACAACATCCCAACCAATATTTCTAAGCATCTTTGAGACAGAGGTTTTACCCACTGCCGGGCTGCCGGTGATTGCTAAGGTCGGCATAATCGGGTCGGCTATGCTACCGAGTTGTGCTACAACAACTTTGGCTTATCAGAGTTTTATGAGCAAAGCCATCAAATGATAGAATATACTGGCTAACCTGAAACCATGTTTGGTATGAACGACCCTGCACAAACTTTGATGCAGCTGGAGAATTATATCAAAGATGGTCGTTTGGAAATGTCGGAGGTTATGGCAACTCAATTCACTGATATGTTACTTAATATCAAAAAACGGAGTGAAGATGACCAAGTAATGCTGGTGCGCGGATTACAAATGCTCTGTGATGTTCTCATCATTAGAAGTAAGTACAACCTCGCAGTTACTGCATCAAAAACACTACTAAGAGAGCGAAAAAAATTATCTCAAAGTAGCACAGTGGCTGGATTTTACTATCAAGATATTCAGCGAAGTGCCAAGTGCTTCGCACTATATGGAAAAACGCGCAAAGCAAAATCGTTGTTTGTTAAAGCTTTCAAACAATCAGGCGGCTGTATTGCTTGCGCACTTGATGGTCTAATACTAATCCCAACGGATCGGAAA
>DUKK01000219.1 GCA_013329355.1 Candidatus Poseidoniaceae archaeon
TCAGACCGTATTTCAATCCCTAAGAACTGAATTCGGATTATTCATAATGCTAATCCGCTTCGGTTGTCACATGAGCGACCTATACGGATTAAAACTCGAGCCTATGCCAAATAAGTTGGTAAATTACGGAGTGACTGAAAACGGGATTGCGGTAATAGAATTAGCCTCAGATTCAGCTGGAAAACCATTTGATGGACCAAACGATCGATCGCCTAACACCTATACCCACGAAATGATGCGCGACATTGATGAGGCTATTGTAAGAGCTCGTTTTGATGATGATGTTAGTTGTATTGTTCTTACCGGAAACGGTGCATCCTTCTTCTCAGCAGGCGCCTCAATTCAGATGCTGAACTCAGTTTCTCCCGGCTTCAAATACAATTTTTGCTTACATGCAAATGAGACATTATCACGTTTAGAACAAACAGCAAAACTGGTTATCTGTGCAATCAACGGACATGCAGTAGGTGGCGGTTTGGAAATTGCTATGGCTGCTGATATCCGCATTGCGAGGAAGAATTCAGGTAAAGTAGGACTGCCAGAAATTAATCTCGGTGTCCTCGCTGGAACAGGAGGAACTGCAAGGCTAACTAGATTAATTGGTAAAGCCAAAGCACTAGAAATGATGGTTACTGGAAATTTGATGTCATTTGAGGATGCGCATGCATGCAATCTAATTAACCACATATGGGAAGGTTCTCCAGAAGACTTCCGCCGTGATATACTAGACTGGTGTTCACAATTTACTTTGCCAAACAAGGCAACTAAAGCAGTTGGCAACATAAAGCGTTCATGCCAAACTGGGCCAGAGATACCATTCGAGTATCATTTGGCGCTCGAGCGCGAATTGCAGGCAGCGCTATTCAACAGTAGTGATGCGAAGGAAGGAATCGCTGCTTACGTCGAAAAGCGAGTCGCCAACTTCACAGGAAACTAAAGCGTAGGTGGTTTCGAGTGACTAAATATCATGTGCCTGCCGATGTTCCAGATGAGTTGATTGAAACTTTTATTCAGAACATGGATGCTGCAACTGCAGGAACTGGCAAAATGAATTTATTTGCTTGTGATCAGAAAATAGAACACCTGAATGACGATTTTTATGATGGCGGTGACAAAATACCGCTGACTTCTAATGACCCGGCTCACCTTTTTGAAATTGGTCAACGCTGTCACCAAGCAGGAACAATTGGAGTCTTAGCAGGTCAGTTAGGCTTAATTTCTCATTACGCAAGAGACTACCCCGATGTCCCATACCTGGTTAAACTAAATTCTAAGTCGCACTTGGTCAAGACCTCTCAGAGAGATCCAATCTCCCAGTCTATGTATGATATTGATGATGTAATGTCTCTTGTTCATAATGGAATAAATGTTGTTGGGATAGGCTACACTATTTACATTGGTAGCGAATTTGAGCATGAGATGCTATCCGAGGCAGCACAGTTCATTCGCCAAGCCCACGAACTGGGAATGGTATCAGTTGTTTGGATGTATCCGCGTGGTAAGGCGGTTCCTGATGAAAAAGATCCTCAATTAATTTCAGGTGCCGCTGGAGTTGCTGCCTGTATCGGCGCAGATTTTGCCAAGGTGAACTACCCAACAGAATTCCCCGGATTGAGTAGAGCAGAATCACTAGCCATTGCCTCAGAGGCTGCTGGCAGAACTGGCATAATTTGCTCAGGGGGTGGAACTTTACCACCACAGGAATTTTTGCAAAGGTTATGGGACCAGATGAATGCTGGTAATTGTCGCGGTGCGGCAACAGGTCGTAATATCCATCAAAAGGATACCGAAAGTGCAGTAAAAATGACTGCTGCATGCCACGCAATAATCTGTGAAGGGGCCTCGGTTGACGAAGCACTAAAAATCTACAATTCCTAATTTGAGAGTGGTGCAATGGGTGTCATTCATCCCGACATAACCAAGGCTCAAACACTGCCATCGACCTATTACCGAGACGAAAATATTCATCTCAAGTTAATGAGAAAATTCTCCGGTTCATGGAATTTCATCGGCTTAGAAGCAGCACTTGTCGAGGGCGAGGCGATACCAGTATTGCTAGGGGATATACCTATGTTGCTGACGAAGCAGGGTGGCATTATAAACTGCATTTCAAATGTCTGCACTCACCGAGCCATGATTCTATGTGATGGTATCAAGAAGGTCAATTCAATAACGTGTCCATATCATGGCCGAACATTTTCGCTTTGTGGTAAGATTAAGCACATGCCAGAGTTCTCGGAAGTCGAAAACTTCCCAGCACCAAGTGATGATTTGCCGAAAGCGAAGGTTGCAATATGGAATGGACTAATCTTCGCTAGCCTAAACTTGAAAGAATCTTTTGAAAATTACATACTAGATGTTGAACAGAGAATGAATTTTATCGATTTTTCAAATTTAACCAAGGATGATAAGTTGAACAGAGAGCATAATTTGTTCGCAAACTGGATGCTTTATGTCGATAATTATCTTGAAGGGTTTCATATTCCATATGTGCATAAAGGGCTTAACTCAGTGATCGATTATTCTAATTATAAAACTGAAGTTTATCGTAACGCAGTACTACAAGTTGGTTATGCTTCCAAAGGCGATGATTGCTTTACTCTTCCACCAGAGCATCCTGACTTTGGGAGCAATATAGCGGCGTATTATTGGTGGATATTTCCCAATCTTATGTTGAATTTTTATCCTTGGGGTCTTTCAATAAATGTTGTAATGCCAAACGGTGTTAATGAAACAAAAGTAATTTATTACGGTATGGTTGGAGACCAAAACAAGTCAGGTCGAGGAGCTGGAGGTGACTTGGACACGGTTGAGCATGAGGATCAGTGGATTGTAGAAGCGTGTAACAGGGGTATGAAATCTGTGTTATATCAAAGAGGACGGTATTCACCGTCTATGGAAAAAGGGGTTCATCATTTTCATAGGCTGCTAACTGAGTAGACTCAGAGTTTATCCTGTGCGGGCGCACCTGTGGTGACATTGCCATCCTGGTCGATGATTATCGGTGTGCCTTCTTCCCAGCCTGGGCAATTGCTGGATACCCATGTTCTTGTGGCCCACTCACAGATGTCGTATCCTCCAGACAGGATTCCAGATCTTTTGATATAACCAACTTTTACGATATCTTTGTCTTTGGAGAGGACGTTACCGAGTTGCTGGCTCGTGGTGCCGTGACGCATGGTGCTGTTAATATGCTCCAAAATTTCCGCTGTATTGCGAGGCCGTTCTCCTAAAAATTTCTTGATTTTCTCTCTAATTCTGGTCGTTTTCATACTAATCACTCCTTCGTCACGCAGCGCACATCCGTCAGATAATGGCCACTAAACCACAGGACACTGGTTGGTGATATAATAGTTCCTCCATAATCATGACTTTGTTACATTTAGGTACCAAATTAAGTGTAAAAAGTGAACCGATTGTGTTAGGTTGTAAGTATCAGCCTACTTTTCCAGTGGAAATACGTAACTAAATGTAACTATCCAACCAATTAGTGGCCAATATTATAAATGATAGTCTATTAGCAGACTCTGAGGTGACATTTTTGTCCAAGAGCAGGATTAGAAGTCGCTATCAGAGACAAATTCTCGGGTGGCTAACAGATAACAGTGGCTCCGTTTCAGATATTTCTAAATCGGTCGGAATCAGAACTCCTCATACTTCGCTGGCTTTGAGTGAATTAAGGAGGAAAAATTGGGTTTATCGGGATGACAATTATGGTATCAGAGGAGCAGTCCACAGTATTACTGAGATTGGTCGTAAAAGACTGGAGCAGGATAGGCTAGAATTATACCGTAAATATGCTAACAAATCACTCGCTCAACATGATGGGATTTTACTGGAATCAAGTGGACGTGAATTACTACTTTGTTACCAAAAAACCCCACCAAACTCACTAATCCCCCTGCCAATCTATCCCCTTGATAGTGACTCAACCGATGGGAAAGATTCCACTGGAACCGAAGGGGTGATTTGGGCCTCGACAATCCCAGACTCCATCAAATGGTATTCTGCAGAAAATTTGGCGCCAATTAATCCACCCGGAGAGTTGAGTCTAGGAACCCTTGATGCGTATTTACAGTCGACACAATCTTTTGCCTTAGTTCGGGCAAATCTGCTTGAACCGATTACGCAATGGAATGTACCTCCGGGAACTGGTTTCCGCACCCCAGATTATTCGCAAAGGGAATTGCCAGCGTTAATTTCAGCGGGTGAATACTACCTTGGAACCGTACCAGGAACTGAAATAGAAGTAACATGGAATAACCGGCTACATGCTCACTTAACCTCAGAGATTGACATCAACTTATTGGTTAATGCGTTTTCAAAAGAGGTAGTAATTCTACGCAATAATCCAGTAAAGCCAGAGCTTCCAACCCTGCCAATTGGGAGCATTTTGCACTGGCTTAGACAGCGGCACAAGAGATTAGATGAAGTAAGTATTATGGCCAAATTTCACCACATTAAATCGTTAATTGAGGAGGGGTCAATCAATAACCTAAATTCAACTATTCAACGAGCGCTAGCTCGTGATTTTGGTTATTGTGAGTGGATAGATGAATTTCCCAACAATGTCGAGATTTCGAATATCTCCACTCAGGGCTTGATTTCTATCCTCGATCATCTTCGCACCGAATACACCACAGATTACATTGTTGAATGGGATTGGGACATAGACCGTGATATAGAATTTCTGACACATTTATTAAGGGACCCAAGATGTCGTTTGCTGATTACTAAAATAGGGCCGTTAACGAAGATACCGTCTTCATTAGCTATGTTGGTATCAATGCCAAAATTGGCCATGGCTGAGTTGAGACTACCCAATAGTCATGTGATTAATATCGAATTAAGCAATTCACTTGGTCAACAGGTGAATGTTGCGCACAGTGTGATACCAAACAGTGCAAGTGAGATACTACAATCCTATGAGGCCGGTGCATGGAACTTAGGCACGATGACTGGGTCCTCAGATGATTTCGGCGAGCGCGGTGAAATTTGGCAGGCACTGAATAAATATCCTGATGGGGACGAGGGTTGGGCTAACAATATTGAATTCAATAATCCCTTGGCCGCTTGGATTGCCACACCGAATCATCTTAGAGCGAGTCGATGGGTAAGAGTAGTAAATCGTATTGAAGGAGAGTGGGCAGACTTACTTGATTGTACTAAGACACCTGCCGGACTGTTAATTTCAAGCCTAAATCAAGCAAGTAGTAGTTGGCGTTGTTCTGCAATTGAGGAATTGTCACAACGCTTTGTCATCGATAATCAAATATTGATAGACGTTAGTAAGGGCTACCAGGATCCTCTTCAAGCGAGTGCAATATCGAGTGCCATTTTGCTCGTGTGTGACAAATTACCTAACGAATTCTCTCACTATGTCAGTGATGCAGTTGATGATTGGTTAGACTCACCAATTTTCGCTGACAGGGTCCTAAATGCATTATTCCAGCAATCCGGCTCCAGCACTAACGATAGGTTCAATGTCCTGCATAAAGTAATTCTAGCGTCCGGAATTCACCCAAGAGATTCGATTTTGTATAACTGGGGGAAATATATCAATTACCTACAAAATTCAGAGACCATATCTAACGAACTGGCTAGAGAATTTATGTCATCACTACCATATCATTGGTGGTATGGTAACGCGGCTGAATGGTTAGTGGGTCAATTGTCAAGTTCTGCTGGTAGGAGATGGATTGCCGATCAATCCGTGCCATGGCCAGCATTGTTGTTTCGCCTAGATGGTGAGGTATGGGGGCCACCTGGATTCCCTAGCAAATTTGTTCGGCGAATACCAACAACGGCAGACCTGCTGTTCATACCAATCATGCAGGATTGTCATGCCAAGGATTTCTTAATGGACACATTTGATCTAGCATCCTATTTAGAAGATCAAAAATATCGAATAACACCAAGGACTCATCCCAAGTTAGCATATTTGGCTATGGAATTTTCCACTTGGCCAGACTTCTCACATCGTGTTATCTCAGAGGGTGCACCGGAAATCGGTTCACTGATTTTTGGTATATCATATCATAAGAATATCAAGTGATACGATGGTTTCATTAAACATAGCGTAGTCAGATATCTGCCGCACTAGCAACATCGGGCAGAGCTACTGTGAAATTGCAATGAAGTTCGATACCAATGTGCGGTCCGCTATCGAAGACCAAAATGACCCGAAAGGGGATGATTTTTGGGGCAAAAGCGGTAAACCATTTGGTAGGTTATGGGTCCTTGTGTGACGTAAGAATGAACTCAAGACAACCACCCTATCAAACAGCACGCCCCGGCACCGAGGGTCAGGCCTTGGAGCAATGCGATGAAACAGGCCGTTAGGAGCTGGGGCACAGTGCTGGACATTATCTGTAATAAATCAAAAACTTTGGTGATAAAACAGCGATTAACTCAAAGGCCAATTTTGTCAGCGTCCAACAATGGCCAATGACAGTGTTTACGCCTGTTGTCTAGTTGGAGGGACCTTTGACAGGCTTCATGCAGGGCACAAGTTGTTACTTAGTATGGCAATATCACGATCGGAAAGGGTTGAAATTCACGTGATTAATGACGAACTTGCAAGTCGTAAGTCAGCCTTTATTCAGAGCTATGATGACAGGATTGAAGCAATTCTTGACTGGCTGGGTGAAAAGTCCTATCATTCTGTTAAATTATTCCAACTGAATGATAGGTTTGGACCTGCTCCAATTCATGAAACTGCGGATGCAATTGTTGCAACCCCGGAAACAGTGGCTAACTGTCAAGAGATAAATCGACAAAGAATTGTTGCTGGATTACCAGAATTGTCAGTATTAGAGGTACCACATATGCTAGATTTCTCCGGACAAATAATTAGCAGTTCACGAATCAGAAGCGGGAGAATAGATCAGGATGGTAATCCATGGTTAAACAGTCAATTAAGGACCAGTGATATGAAAATGGCTTCGACCCTTGATAGCGAATTAAAGACCCCTATGGGTAATTTGTTCAAGGGTCCCGAAAATTTCCCAGAGGTTGCGATGGCTGAGGCATTAGAATCTATCGACCGCCAAAATAGCTCGATAATTGCAGTCGGCGATGTATCTGTAGCAACTCTGCTAGAAATGGATGTGATACCAGATATCGGCATCATTGATGGTATGACCAAGAGGGAGGAGCTCAGTGAATCAGAAAAAATCAATCCTTCCGGCTTCCAACACATCTTGGCTGCGAACAATCCACCAGGCCATTTGACCCCATCTCTTGTCGAAGCCATCGATAAAGCGCTTAGCAATGAATTTCCTAGCGTCATAAATGTTGATGGAGAGGAAGATTTAGCGCCGATTATAATTCACTGCCTTGCACCTATTGGAACCGCGGTAATTTACGGTCAGCCAAAGGTTGGAGTAGTTGTGCAAATCTCAAGTATTGCAGTTAAGTCACGGTGCCGAAACATATTATCAATGTTTGAGGTGGTTGGTTGAATCAGAACCCACTAATTTCAATCACCGTGTGCGTTAGAGATGGAGTTCAATGGATTGATGGTTGTTTAGAATCCCTAAAAAATCAAACTTATCGGCCATTAGAAATCATTGCGGTCGATGACGGTTCGACAGACGGCTCTACCCAGCAATTACAAAAATGGCACAATCCTGATTCTGAAATCCCAGTTTTTGTTCTCAGTCAGAAAGCACAGGGCCTATCTGCTGGCAGAAATTTAGCGGTGATGCATGCTAAGGGTGAGTGGGTTGCCATTACAGACATTGATGTAAGACCAAGTCAAAATTGGATAACCAGTCTTTACGAGAAATCTGAACCTGTTGATTCTGACGAGGTTGTTGTTGCGGTTACAGGGAGAACAATTTTTCAGCGAGCAGATGACATAGTGAGTCTATTGCGGTCTGTTGAAATTGAGTCAAAATATCGCTCTAGACCTCGTCGGACCAGTCTAGCGAATGGACCTTGTTCTATGTTTCACAGTGCCTCATTACGAGAGATTGGGGGGTTTGACCCAGCATGGTATCATGCTGAAGATATGGAGGTAAGTCTGAAATTGGTTGGCAATGGAGGGACGATTGTCTATGCTCCAGAGGCCGTAGTGGCACATGTTCCTGAATCAGGAAGAAAGCGATTTTTGGACAAACGCTCCAGAGATGCTAGAGCTCACGTCAGGATAATCAGAAAATATCCCAAGCGGCGAAGACCGGGGCCTGATTTTGATTTTATCGGGAGTTCAACTATTGTTCTTTCTGTGACACCATTATGGTTGACCGCATTTCTAGCCGTTCTACCATTCTTATACCAGTTTAATCAAACAGATAATTTAGGCAAGGAGGAATTTCTTACTTGGTGGCAAACCAAGATATTGCTCGTGAGCATGTTATTGATGATTATTCAGGAGTTATTATTGTGGCGAGGGCCTTTAGGTGTCGTGAATAGAACAGCAATTTTACATAGCAACAAAAACCGTGTTTACGTGTATTTTGCCCAGAAACTTCTTATTTTACAATGGAGTCTTGCACTTTGGAAAGGGTTGATTTTAGGATTTGTTGATGCATTAACCAAGAAAAATGGTCATGACTTCTCTAATTCATGAAGCATTTTCTTCGGGTTCTGGTGCATTTGCTGCATAAATCAGAGCGAACCCAAATGCCATGAGACCGATGGTTACTGAGTAAACACCCGGATCAATCCAGCCAGTAGCACATATTCCAAAGTAGAGATAGTTAATGATACCTAGTAGTAAGCACCATGCGCCTAAAGTCTTGTACCAACCGCCTAAATCTGGGTCCGCCAGTGACATCCATGTCTGATTTACGAAAATTGATTTGAACCATGCTCCCAAACCCCCTTCGTGACTATTGATTGTTTTGAGGCCAAGTCCAGCGAATATTCCACATATCACAATAAAAACAATATCAGATAGAACAAATGATGGGGCAGTTGCCATATCCTCGAAGGCTTTATTGGTGATTTCAAATGTT
>DUKK01000011.1 GCA_013329355.1 Candidatus Poseidoniaceae archaeon
TATCTGCCTAATTCTCGGCTAGTCCGATTTCAACTAGGCGCTGGTGTAGATAATCTCCAGCAGTAATAGACTGGTAATCAGCAGTTCCACTAGTCATGGCGATAAATTCTGGCCTAGGTGTCAAATCAATAGAATTACGTGGGTGAACAAACATCGGCATTGAAAATCGCCTGATAGAGTTTGATGATGGGTTGACCACTCTGTGTGTAGTTGACTTGAATAGCCCATTGGTCAAATTTTGAATCATATCACCAGAATCAACGATAATGTATCGCTCATCACCCTCGACCTTTATCCACGTGCCATCGTGGTCCATCACTTCTAATCCATCTGCTGTCGCAGTTACCAGTAATGTGATGAAGTTGATATCTTCATGGGCTGATGAACGAACAGCTCCCTCAAGCACATCGTCTCCGAGTGGCGGGTAGTGTATGATGCGCATTATGGTATTGCCATGATTGGTCATTTCGACCAGCCAATCGCTTGATTTACCCAGATACAGGCTGCACGCAGAAAGTAAGTCACAAGACAACGACTCCATTTGGTTGTATAACTCATCGACAATAGACTCGAATTCAGGGACAACATCATTTGGCCAGACATTTGCTGGGTATGATGGTGTTTCACCCTGCCGGTGCGTTCTTCCAGTTTGCCAAAACTCTTTCAAATCTGGTGCAGGATTATCCTTTGCGTGCTCGACACCAAACGCAGTATAGCCACGCTGATGGGAAATATCCCGGCGTGCATAATTTAATTTTTGTTCTTCTGGTAATCCAAAGAATGCATCGCCTTGGTCATAGGATTGCTGAATTAATTCTAGCGGTATACCATGATTCTTCAATGCAAAAAAGCCGATGTCTTTGAGGGAATCACCGATGGCCTGCACGAAGGCATGTTGACGTGTTGCATCACCTGAAGCATAATCAGCAAAGTCAACAATTGGGATACTCCTAACCATGTTATCGTGTAGGGGTGACGCCAATAGCGTATCAATTCTGTGTTTGTTGAACGACAAAAATCAAGGTTTATTCACTCGCGGATTTTAGACAGGAGCCTAATCATTTCAATGTAAATCCAAATAATCGTCACTAGAACGCCAAATGCGCCCCACCATTCCGCATTTTTTGGAGCATTCATCCTCACTCCGGATTCAATGAAACCAAAATCGGAAATTAGACTGAGCGCTGCAATCGACAGTATAAACAGCGTAATGCCGATGCCAATTGGTCCTGATGAGTGCAGGAAAGGAACTTGGAACGGTGTGAAGAAGTAAAAGATGATCGAGATAAGATATAGCATCATGACAGAGGCTACTAGGCTTCCAATCACTTTGTTGAAGGTTGGAGTTGGTCGAATTATTCTAGAAGAGTAAATGAACAACATGCTACCAGTTATGAACAGTGTTCCAAAAGCGGCTTGAAGGACTATACCATTGTAAAAAGCCTCGAACAACAGTGAAAGTGACCCTACAAACATCCCCTGCATCACTGCGTAAATAGTCATTAAAACCGCTGGGTTTTCAGGTCTCATTAGCATCAAAATCACCGCAACAACGAGGCCACCAAATAATCCCCCCCAAGTCATGCCATTAATGACACCAGCGTTTCCTGCCTCAAGAGCATCTAGAGCAACATAGGCGGCAACAAAAGCAACAGCAGTAACTACACCTAGGAGGTATGCTAATTTGCCGATGGTACCTTGAAAGGTCATTGTATTGTAACCTTGGATGTTCGACCAAAAATTCTGAGTCATTACCGGGTTGCTGGTAGTATAACGCATCTTTATCGTTGACGCTAAAACAAAGTCCTTTGTCAATCTTACGATATTATTGATTATCTTCTAATTGTTCTTGGTAGTAACTTGACAACTGGTCAATTGTCCATCCACTGTCGAGATATCGCTGAATAACTTCCTCGCCCCAGCCCGGGAATCTTGCCAAATCTGCGGCTGAAATCCGGGGTGCAGAGTTTGATAAACCACTACTCCCATCTAGCACCGGCATTGACCATTCTTCAGTATCAACCGAATCATAATTGTCGATTAACATCAATTCTTGCTCTTCAATGTTTACAAGCTCCTTAGCATTGATAGCCTTACTTTCTAGTTGCTTTAATATCAAGAATGCCCCAGCAGTGAAAATTGCCGCAATCAGCATGACAATCAGCATTGTATTGGAACCTGTAGTATCTTTTT
Organism: Candidatus Poseidoniaceae archaeon; assembly: GCA_013329355.1. Classification (GTDB taxonomy): domain Archaea; phylum Thermoplasmatota; class Poseidoniia; order Poseidoniales; family Poseidoniaceae; genus MGIIa-L1; species MGIIa-L1 sp9354u. The sequence goes on from DUKK01000011.1 coordinate 2,194, forward strand.
CCCCATCACTGGCATCTGCCTTGTCAGTCAGTTGTTCACTCGAACAGCCGTCAAGGTCGGTTAATCCACCAGGAGCGGTATCTGGACACAGGTCATTCGCATTGCTGATGCCGTCAGAGTCGTCATCAGCATCAGGGTCGATAGTATCATTATCGACAGGTTCAACGGTGTCAACAACTACGGTAAGACCGCAGCCCAGCACATCAGTGTCTTTGATTCCGTCACCGTCAGCATCGACCATATTTAGGGCATCATAGATTGCCACATTAGGGGTCTCAGGGTCTAATGCGGTTCCTTGCGCCCACGCTATTTCGACTGAATCTATTGCACAATCACCATCGGTATCGGGTAATAGTGGATGACTTCCTTGTTTCTCTTCATCGGTATTGTTGACGCCGTCACCGTCAGCATCATACAAGTCTTCAGTAACCCCTGATGGCATTAATCGCTTGGTTCGGTTCAACCCATTAGCCACCTCCCATTTATCTGTCAGGGAATCTTGATCTGTATCTGTCACATTGTCTAAGCGGTTCCAGTCAGCATGCCATGCATCTTGGTAATACTGAGTTACTGTCGGTGAGTGTATTATTACCCCCATTTCCCGATTCCTATTCATGGCAGAACTACCCATGTTAATCGATGATACTAGTACGCTTTCACCGTCAACAATGATGCCTTTATTGTGAAGTTTAGATACATCATCATCCTCACTCATAACAATTGCAGATGCGTCGAGTCCTTGGGTTCCATTCCAGACCTCGTTAAACAAATCAACAACTTCTTGGTCGTCATCATCTAGATATGCACCGTTAATTATTAGATGGACGGAAACACCATTGGTCGCAACATCGTGAAGGGCAGTAATAATTGGATTCTCATCGCCCCATCCATATGACCAATCAACATCCAAAGTTTGCTGTGAGAGTAAGACCTCACTATCTGCCGAGCGGATAAATTCGGTAATTTTGTATACGCAATTTTCCGGGCAGGTTACTAATTCACCTGATACGCTTGCTTGAATTGTAGATTGAACACCGCCACCGCCGATAGAGTCAGGCGCAACAAAGGTATACGCATCATAATCGCTTAATGACATAAGCTCTGACCAGTGAATGTCAAGGTTGAATTGTTGGTCAACCATGTGAGCGAGTTCAGTATTTTCAATAATAACGCTCCAGTCAACATTACCTCGAACTCCCGGCGCCGGCACTGATGATGATTTCCAATTTCCGGACGACATCCAAACACTGTTGGAATCCCTGACCGCAACTTTACTGTGTAGGTAGAGATATGGTTGGTTGCTATTGGTGTTAAATTCATAAATTGTTGCTCCAGCTTGAATTAAGGCGTAAGCATAATCATTCAAGTATTGTAAATCGGTTGGTGACCAGATGTTGCAATTATTACATCCTGGATCAAGCATCAACTCAACACTTACCCCTCTGTCAAGTGCATCGAGTAAGGCTTGTACGAGATAAGAATCCTGCATTTGATATAATTGGATTCTGAGAGTTGTTTGACTATCATCGATAAATTGTTTTAATTCAAGTAAGCCGTGTTGCGGACCGACAATTGGCACAACTAGCGCTTCACTTGCTGTAAATTCTGATGGTAAACAAATAGCCCCCAATGCTCCAGAAACTGACCATTGATATTTCCAATCATCTGCTGAGTCGGTATCAGGTAGATACATACAACCGTCACCTCTGATAAACACAAAATTGTCACTGGATACGCTAGAAGATGGTACTGACACAGCCTCACTTGTCCATCCCTCTTGGCTTGCTGGACCACCATCAAAGACGAATGAGTCTGCAACATCTCCGTTAGAATCTTTGACAGTAATAGCTACTCCTGAATCTGGTAGGTACAACCCCGAGCAACCGATTTCGTTAAAGCTCAGATACTCAGTGATAGCTCCATTGGTGAGGTGAATATCTTCGCTGATAATTCGAGATATTCCATTGTCCCCAGTTATTCCAACATCATTAGCAAACATGATACTGCTCTGGGGTGGGAAGAAGGTATTGCTGATAATCGTGCATTCATATACAGTTCCATCATTAATCCCAATAGTCCAGCCATTCAAGAACGCGTCCTTGGTGCCAATGTTCTTAATCTGTAAAAACTCCTCTTGGTAAGGTGAAACTCGTGTCATGATAATGTCGTTGGCAGTGGCAAAATCGGTTGCCTGTACGTTAGCCGTTCCCGGGGTAGGATATGCTGCAGCGAACCAATTCTCACCATCATCAGAAATCCATGAGTCACAACTGTTAGGAGCAAAACCATCACCGTGGCTATTGGCAGCAGAGATTGTCATACCGTCCGGATTGTATAGCTTAATTACGTCAATAGGCATTAGTATCGAGCGCGACAAACTGATTAGTGCGTAATCTCCCGGATTTAGCACTGTGGAAAGGGTTTGGTTGACGGATATCAGGTTTTGATCAATAACATCAATTTGTCCGAGGTGAGTGATAAAGAAGCGTTGATTATCGGTATCTATCCGCCAGCGGGATAGATTGATGCTGGTGCTATCGTTATTGTAAACCTCAATCCAATCAGCGTAATTGTTGCCGTTGGCATCGCACCAACCCATATACTCTGTTAGCACCAATTCGTTACCTTCCTCATACAATGGCCAAACTGGATTTAATTCCCCCGGTGTTGACCACGCAGGTTCGACCCAACCGGTTACACCAGCAGGGTTGCTGGTTGTATATCCTGCGTGGCTGGTTCCCGGTGCGACTAGCGAGATGTTTTCTGATGAATGATTCCAGCCAACACTATCTACGATTCCGGAGTTTGCATCAGTAAGTGTAATAATATCAGTGGTTTGCTTCAGATAGAATGAATTCGTCCCGTTTAACGCTATTAGGGCGATTTCTCCGGGCTGAATAATTGCGTCTGACTGTAGAGGCAGGTTGTGAGCATCGATGGTAAAACTCCTACTGTTTGACGCCTTGAGTTTCCACCCAGTAAGATCAATAGCCGTAGTGTCATTATTCAACAATTCTAGCCACTCGCCGTTGGGCCATGATTGAGTGTCTGAGCCGAAACTATCCGGTAAAACCTCGGTGAAAATAATGTCAACAGCAACATATGGCTCGATACCGGGTTCTGGCTCTCCTGGTGTCAGCCAATTAGATGGTAGCCAAGGCGCTCCTAATGACTCGTAATCACGAACCATCGAAACATTGTCTCCGAAGTAATTACTGTGCCAGGCAGAATCTACTACATTGCCTAGATTATCATGCATTACTAGATGTTCGTAATAATCATGCAAGTCAAAATTATTTGACATGACAACCAACCGGCGTTCTCCGCTGCTTACCTCAGTAACTCCAGAGTGTGTTTGATTGAATACCATGGTTGCTGGGTCGAAAATCAAAATTTCTCCCTTGCCGTTGGTTATCGACCATCCTGCAACATCCACCGTTGTTGTGCCATTATTGGTTATCTCAATCCATTTGCCGTTTGGAAAATTGCCGGTTGTATTGGTGGATGGTAAGTATTCAGTGATGAACAAATTAGCGTCCATAGTCGGCAAATTTTGCATTCTATCCATATTGGTTGAATTTATTGTTGGATAGGCAGAGATAAACATCGCATCGCTACCTGTAACACGTGATAATGAGAAGCCGGGCTCGTTCGTAGTCCAATTGACTTCATCGCCAATTGTTCCGTTGGGCCAATGAACCCGTAATTTTTCTACCGCATTGTTTAACACGCCGCTGCTAGTTGACCCATTCACGGCTACTATTCGTGTTGCTCCAGGACTTATAGTCAACGAGTCTGAATTGGCTGAGTAACCAATCAAATGGTCTTCGTCCATTTCAATAATGTTTCCTGCAGCATCAGATATGTAGTAACCGGTCAAGTCAATCAATGTGTTTCCCTGATTGAGTATTTCAACCCACTCGCCACCTGGATAACTGGCATTATCATAACTCGGGAATGCATCAGCCATTACCTCAGAGATGATTATGTCGCCTGAGAAGTATGTCGGCCCTGCCGGGGTCCCGCCTTGGTTTGCTTCTCCGGGGGATAATGTTGCTGACTCAACCCAATCTGCTGTAGGATTACTGGCATCTTCAACTAGTGAAGTGCCTTCGGTTGGTGAGGATGTCCAGGATATTGTGTGCACCAAGCCACCAGTTGCGTCCTTCAGATTGACCATGCCGTTTGAATTCTTCAGACAAAAGCCGCATGAACCACCATCACCGTTTCTTGCTAAGACAATGAAATCACCCGGTGCAAGTTCAACATTGGTAGCACTTGAAGGGTAGACGACGTGGTTTGTGGTCATACTCAGGGGGCGGTTGTAATGATCTTCGAGTGCCCATGTTGATAGGTCAACTACAGATGTGCCCTGATTGTGTAATTCAACCCATTCACCGCTGGTCCAGTCATTTGGACCAACCGCCCCGGTTTCTGCTCCGTAGGCATTAACGAGAACTTCTGAGATACATACATCAGCGCTACAGGCAACAGAACGGCTGGATGTTTTTGAGGAGTTTTCAACATTAGACAGGGTAAGATTATCAAGGGTTGGTGCTGCATAAGAGCATAGTAGTATAGTGATTAGAATAATCGGGTATCGTCTAGCAATCATTTCTTCCTCTCCGTGATGTTCCGATGTGGTTTATCATAATTTATGTTTAAATCACAGGAAACCAAATGCATCCTGTGCTTGGGAGAATGTGTATATCATGATGGGTACAATAATTATACCCATGCCGTGACTGCGGCGAATACCTACCCTTGGGGGAATCAGTCCAAGAATTGTCCCGATTATGAGCACTCCAATCCCAATAAAACCGGTAGTAAACCAAACCAATGCACTAACAAATATGATTACACCCATAACCATCTGTTGTAATGGTATTGCGGCATGCAATCTAAGCATCCCTTTGCCAACGACACGCATAATCGGCATCGCCATCAAACCAGCAGCAATCGTGACTGCAATCAGCCTGACAAAATCGGCAGTTGGTTCAGCCGAAGACCAATTGTCAATTGGATACATCATCTTTAGGGCAAGAGTTGCACCTGACCTAGACCTGCCGATTATGTAAAGGAAGCCCAGAACCATCACAGTTACTGCAGTGTTAACCGCAGAAAGAATTGCAATCACCTCTAAATCTTGCTTAGTTTGTGGTCCCTCAACTCCTCCTTCTGCTTCAGACAGGGCAATTTCCAGCAACTCTTCATCAGTCATTTCGGTTAATCTGCGAGTTTCCCAATCCATACCAAAGCCTTCCTTACCCTGAACTTTGGCCGCGACATTTCTGCCGCCCATGACCAGAACTGTGGCTTGAGATGCGGTCATACCTGGTAAAACTCCCATTGAGGCACCCGCAACACCAGACCAGAAACAGGGCACTAGTAACGGCTTAGCCGGTGGCAGTGACCAATCCTCATTTTGCGGGGGGATGTGGGAGGTTGTTGCGTAAATGTCGAGTAAATTGGCGATTCCAAATAATCCTGCGAGACTTGGGAGCAGCAGACTAGCATCGGGTATCCCAACAGGTGAGCGCGCCGGAAGGCTGAATACTGCCCATCCATAGAAACCTGACAACAAAAAAAAGCCAGTAGCGGCAATGAAGCCAGCAAATCTGCTATCGGCTGC
>DUKK01000220.1 GCA_013329355.1 Candidatus Poseidoniaceae archaeon
GGGCAAGTTCTCGCACGTAATCATAGGCTTTCTGCCCCAGTAATTCAACCAACCTCGATTGCGACATAGGTTGATGATAGGCAATTAGCGAGGCTGCCTTTAGAAGTTTTTTTGGTAACTCTGTCTTGGCTTCTTTCGGTAGATGTTCAGCAATATCTGGCTTTACTTCTATTGCCCAGCGATCACCAACTTCAGCAATTTGTAAAGCTCCACCCCGACGCCTCTTCAAGGTAGACCTTAATGAATACAAACAATCTAACATCTCATCCTCATCATACCCTAGAGAATCACAAAGTTCGGTAACCGACATCGACCTGCCTGCACCGAATAGTGTTGCTTCAAGTAATGTATCTAACTGTAACTCTGACATGTAATCAAATCCTTACTCTACCAACCAGTCATGGCCCTCTAGGGCTTTACTATCTTGTAAAGCCAATTCTTGTTCTCTAGCAGCCCGTTCTTTTTCTTCCCTTAATCGCAGTTTCTCGGCCCGTTTCTTAGCAAATTGAACAGAGCCAGTTTCCTCTGTATTGTTTGCTTCTGATTGCAATCGCTTGTTTTCCTCGATTCGTCGGTTAACCTCATCAAATTCGGCAATATTTGGCCACAAATCCTCCAGCATAATATCCCCGTATGGAACTTCATCTTGACTAATAAGTGCAAACCCTCGGTGGGTGAGAAATAGGCTAGCAATGAATGACGCAACCTTTGCTTCCTCGCCATAACCATCGACCTCAGTGCCGTTTTCTTGCTCCAATATCAACCCTAACTCTCCAATGACGTCAATTACTCTAACTTTGGGTGAACCGTGCTTGTTGCATGTTCGCCTAAGTGCAGTCCAGCAGCGAAATATGTCCCCTTCGAGGTCCTCGTTATGCATTCTACCACCGACATTACTCAGGTATTCACCCAGTTCAGCCTGATGAGCAAGCCGGTTTGCTTCCCTGATTTTTAGCTCCTCTGCGTCATCTGCCGCATCTTTGAACGCTGAAAGTAACTCACCCAGAGTAACAGGTCGTCCCTCATCACGTCTTATCCTCTCATCGAATAGGGATGGCAGTATTTCGTCAGCCTCGCCATGAAGAATCGATGCTGTAAAGAGGTAATCTTGGTCGTCATAATCCGATTCCCAACCAAAATCTAGTTCATCTTCCCATTCGTCCTCATAGTCCATATTTTGGACCCTATCAAACAACACGATAGCCTGCTGATTTAGTACCTCCCAGGCCATTCTAATCAACCTCCCACATGCAGGCAGATTGAGTTTACTGGCTTCTAAGCGTACTCTTTTGGTAAAGACTTTCAAAAATGTCGACAAATCAACATCCCAAGGATTCAGTTCTTGGTCTTTGACCAAAGACAACACTAAAGCCACAGAGCGATCAAATGGGTCCACAAGTGACTGGTACTCAGATTCTTCCGCCTCCACTACCGGCATTATGCGCTCAGCAAATTTTGCGGCTGTTTCGGATTCTTCCCCTGATTCCAGTAATTGGTTAATGATATCTTGTCTCAGAAACCACTTATCCAAAACTGATTGTTTTGTTGTCAAGTAATCACCTTCAGTTGTCTTCACCGTGTTCGTCACTGTGGATTACCTCTACCGCTTCAGCGAGCTCATCACCATCTATAGAACGTATTGCATCAGCAACCTCTCTTCGTTCTTCAATGTCCTCTGTCAACTCATTAGCTCGCTCAATTAGGCCTGAGATTGGGCGCTCAACTCCGTCGTCCTCATCCTCAATGAAATTTAGTAGACCGCCGAGGGTTTTAGGTGGCGGTAACGGTTCTGGTACAGTTGGCATATCCGTATTGGCGTCAATCTGCTTTTCAAGTGCTATAGCGCTAATTCTTTCATCCAGTGGATTATCCTTAGCTGATTCTATCTCACTAAGCTGAATTGCCCGCTCCCGGTCGAAATCAACTATTCTTCTGCTGCAACCATCACCACCATGAGTTATTCCTATGTGATGGTCTGCCAAGCGCAGGGAGACTTTACGAAGAGTCACCATCAGGAACTGGGCTTGTTTGCTGCGCTTTCGACACATTTCAGCGATGCGCTCAGCATTTATCGCGTCAAGATTTTGATCGACTTCGTCAAAGTAGTAAAATGGACTTGGATCGTAATCTTGAATTGCAAAAATCAGGGCTAATGCAGCCATTGATTGCTCGCCACCAGAGAGTTGTAAACGATTGACTTTTGATGACTTTCCTTTCGGTTTAGCCCAAAGTTCAAGACCCCCTTTGAACGGATAATCTGGATTTTCAAGGTAAAGCTCACCTTTACCTCCATCGCTCAGAAGCTCGTATGATTTCTTGAAGTTTTCATTTACCTTAGTCAAAACCTTAAGCAGCTTAGCTTTCCTTTGGGACTCTAGTTTTTCAGTGATGTCAACCAAGTTTGCTCGCCTAGTTTGTAATTGCTTAAACTCAACTTTCATCGAATCCAATCGCTCTTCGCACTCAGCATATTGATCTATAGCAAGCATATTTACTGGACCATGCTTCTCCATGGCTCGTTCAAGGGTCCTGACTCGCTTCTCAGCATCACCAACAGAAGGCAAACTTACTTCAATAGGGGCTGGTTCAATAAAATTAGCTTGCATATCAACCAATAATTCATTGATTACAATCTCTTTACTTAGTATTGAACGCCCAAGCTCGTCCCCTAGGCGACGCCTTGATTGTGCATCTGTTGACTTTTGCGTCAACTCAGTTCGGAGGCTCGCACGCTCATCAACTAGGACCAATCTTTCATCCTCAAGTCCCTTGTTCTCCTCTAACAATTGGGTTCTCTCATCCTCCCTGTCTTTGAGTTCAATAGCGTCGGTGGCAACAGCAGCTTGCAAATTATCAATCATGTCGCTGCGAGCAATGATACCAGCATTAAGCGAATTTATTCGAGTTGTTAAATCATCGACTCTTTGTTGGAGTAGGCTCTCATGTTCGCTACCATTTTCCAATGCCATTAATGCTTGAGCCATCAAACCCTCGGCATCTACCCGTTTAATTTGCGCAGCATGTAACCTATCTTTGAGATGTTCAGGACTAGCCGCTTCCATTTCTTCCCGAGTCGTTTCTATTGTCTTGCTAAAATCTGCAACAATGGATTGGGCTGAATCTAAATCATCTAATTGAGCGCTGGCTAAGGCCTCCAAATCTGTTAATTTAGCTTCATGTTCTGCCACCTCGCCCAGCGACTTGTTGTAGGCAGATTTCGCTTGTTTCAACTCTGAACGCCATTCTTGAGCCTTTACTGCTTGATCACTGTCAGTCAATTCATTGATTTTGGTTCTTAATTGCTGTTGTTCTCGCCTCGCATTATGCAATGCAGCAGTAACGGTTTCGGACATCAATTGTAATTTTTCAATTTCGCTTGATAAGCGTTCTATTTCGCTTGCTCCTTTGATGCCACCACCAAATGATACTGACATCTTACGCTTGGAACCTCCAACCATCGCCCCTCCTGCTTCTGTGACATCGCCTCTAAGAGTTACCAATCTGACCCCACCCATATATGACCGAGCGGTGCTCAATGAGTCAACGATTAGGGTATTTCGCAATACGAACTTAATCGCAATATCGATTTTCGGGTTATAATCTAACAATTCATGCGCGAAACCAATAACACCCGGCTTTTTTGACACCATCAAGGCCTTGCCAGCGACTCGGTTGTTGGTCAATTTGTTCAATGGCAAAAATGTCGCACGCCCTGCTCTTCTCTCTGCCAGCCACCTAATTGCCTTCGCAGCAATTTCATCGTTTTCAACAACGATTGACGTCATTCCTCCACCAATTGCTGTTGCTAGAGCACTTTCATGAGTAGCATCTATTGGGGCGCAAAGTTCTGCTATTGTTCCAATGATACCGGTTAATTCTCCATTGTCACGCGCCGATATTACCGCCGCTGCACCCCCAGCCATACCTTTTGAACCGGAGGAATTCTCCATTTCTGAGCGTAAACGATTTCTCGTCCTCTCAGCCTCTCGTAGTTTAATCTCAATTAACTGTGACTCTTCAACCAATTTTTCTTCACTTTTTTGAGCAGTGATAAGATCACGTGATAACTTATTGCGGTCTATTCCCGAACCACTACCGGTTAACTCTTCACCCAGTAGCTCGAGCTCACCAACTGATAATCGGTTCTCCTCAGCCAATTCTTGTGACTTGGCTAATTGTTCGCTTATAAGCTCAGCCTGGACGGCAGTTTTATTCACCTCATTTTGAGCAGCAGCCAAGCTTTCACTGGCGAGATTAAGTTCTGCAAGTAATTTGGTTAGTTGCTGTGATAGTATAGCCGTTTCATCACCCGATGATTCCATTACCTTCTGGACTTCAGACTCCTCCAATTGCGCTTCATCCAGTGATGCTCGGGAATTTTCTAGGTCATCTTTAGCCGAGGTCAGTGTATTGACAAATTCATCCAGCGCATCTTCAGCGCTTATCAGTTGATTTGTTAATTCAGCAACTTCTAATTGCTCTTCACTGTCCTTAGTTTCAGCATCGGCAATCTTGTCTTTATTTGTATCAATTTTGAGATGCAAGTCAAAGATAATTTTGTTCAGCCCTTTACCATCACCGCCAGTCAATTCTTCGATTTGTTTCTGCAACTCACCGATTTTATCATCGAGGGATAGCAATGTTTTGGACCCCTCCCTTACTTGTATCTCAAGATTGTTCGCTTCCTCAATGTATCTTGTCTGCTCATTAACTTGATACTCTCTCTCGGCAATCTGGCTCGCATAACTAGCTTGGTAAGAAATGACTCTTGCCTGGTTTAATTCCTCAACCAAATCCTTAACTTTCACAGCCAAGTCTTTTTGCTTCTTCAATTCTTTAAGCCGAGCCTTCTGACTATCTTCTAACAATTTGATTCGTTCGATATAATCATCAACACTATCTTTTTGTCGATCTGCCTTTCTTATCTCATCATCATATAGTGTGACTCCAGCCACACTATCGAGGACTTTACGACGTTCTTTAGCCGTCATCTTCGCTAAACTAGTAACATCCCCTTGCAGAACAATGTTGTAACCGTCGGGCCGTGCATTCGCTGCGCCAAGTATCCTATGGAACGATTTTTGTGAAGAATCTTCCCCATTCAATCGGTAGTTGGTTACAACATTGCCGCTTTTTGTTAAGCGGATAGACCGAGACATTCTAACCTCTTCCATGTTTAACGGCAATCGCCTTCGGCCATTATCGAGAGTGGGATTAGCGAATACCAATGTTACGCTACAAGCTCTTGCAGCATTGTGATTATTTCCGCCATTAAAAATTAGATCTTTTGAGTTTTGCGCTCTAATAGTCTTATTTGACCTTGGACCGAGCACAAATTGTATTGCGTCTCCACAATTCGATTTTCCCGAGCCATTAGGTCCAGTGATGGCTGTAAAACCCCTTTCTAGAGGTATAATCACATCGCCTCTAAACGATTTAAAATTTGATACTTCAAGTGCTTTAAGATACATCCCAATCCCTCAAGCGGAAAATAAATCCAACCTTAATCCTTTGAGCGGGTCTCTAGGGGTCTTAAAGTATGCTAGTCTTGACCGTTCAATACGTCGATTTTCACAGGATGCAAGTTTCACCGAATACGCCTAAATCGAACCGGAAAAATTACACTTTTTACAACCAGCGCCGTCACAGTATGGACAAGTTGCTTCCACATTTAGAGCAGTATTGCTTTGCATAGTTAATTTCGAGTCCCTATGCATTAGTGGTGAGCGGGCTACTCGTTGTTGTTTGGCGCTTAATTTAGATAATGGTTGAGCAACAGTCCCATATTTAGACCGAAATTTTTCGGCCACAACACGGCGTTTTTCTAGTCTTTTATTGGTCAAATCGATGGCTTCTGCCTCCCAGTATTTCGGACCTCGCATCATGTAAGCACCAATTATTGCCATCCCTAACTGAACGGCAAGAGGTGATACATCTAACGGTATTAAAGTGGCAATTCCTTCTGAACTGACAGACTTAGGTAGATACTCAACACGGTCGAGAATTGCTAAACCGAATAGCGTACAACCTCCAACAAATGCCATTCTTCGGAAGCGTTTTGCCCACCTACCTTGCTGTGGAAACCGAAACTTACCGACAAATATCAGAAATAATCCTTCAGCCAATAACAATAGGTCTGCACCGCTCCAGTCCCCTGAGTTACCGAGACAAAAACTATCATTACCCTTGGCTAATTCTGCTTCAATCTCTGAAACAGCACAGTGAGGTTCGAGCATTTTCAACACGTCTACTTTGGAATTATCAGCTCCCTCAATCAACTCAGGAGCAACCAAACCAAATTGGACATTGGCTATTACGAAGATAATCATCAATACACCAATTATTGTAGCGATGTTACGTCGCAACCCCCCCATGTTTAGCTGACGGTGAATTGATTTGATAGTGCTATCGCTCAAACAGTTCAAAAGAGAGTTCAACTTACCCTTACTCGCTCACTATGTCGAAAATTGCGATAATCGGCAGCGGCATCGCTGGTTTATTCTCGGCAATTAAATTAGCAAACCATGGTCACAAAGTGGTTATAATTACCAAACAAAGAGTCAAGGATTCTTCAACCAATTGGGCACAAGGGGGCATCGCTGGGATATTGGACAAGACCAATTCTAAAGCCAAGGCAGCCCACATACAAGATACATTACAATCTGGAGACGGTCTATGCAATGAGGCAGTAGTACGTGATGTGATTGAGCGAGCCGCTGACTGTATCAATGAGTTGGTTAGTATCGGAGTAAAATTTGAGAAAAATCAGGATGGCGACTTCAAATTAGCCAAAGAAGGCGGACACTCTGAGCGAAGAATTTTACATGCTAAAGACGCCACAGGCCGAGAAATCGAGCGGGCATTAAGTGAGGCAGCAAAGCTACATTCAAATATTACCTTAATGAAAAATACCCTTGCAGTTGACTTGATACAAAGACACCACGGTGAGCCACAGAGTGGCGTTTGTGGCGTTTGGTGTTTTGACCAAACAACAAAACAAGTCATTACCTTGTCAGCCGATGCAGTAATTATTGCAACTGGTGGAGTAGGACAACTGTGGGCCAAAACCACCAACCCTAGTGTTGCTACCGGAGATGGGGTCGCAATGGCTCATCGGTGCGGCGCTGCTGTTAAGGATATGGCATTCATTCAGTTTCACCCAACAGCACTCGCAATCGAGAATGGTCGGCCATTTTTGATCACCGAAGCGTTACGAGGTGAGGGTGGAGTGATTCTTGATCTTGGTGGTTTAAACCTATGGAAGGAACATTGTGAGCAATCGCTTACATTTGATACTGAACCTCCCTTACCAGAGAAATATTCCTTCACATTAGCTTTCTCTGAATTAGGTTCGATGGCAACAAGAGATATTGTTGCTCGAGCAATAGATCAGAACCTAAAACAAACCGGTGCTAAGCACGCATTCCTTGTCACATCTCATTTAGACCGAAATATGCTGGAAACCTCTTTTCCCAATATGCAAAGTCACTTGGATAAATACCAACTAAGACTAGGCTATGATGATTTACCAATATCTCCTGCTGCACATTACATAGTTGGTGGATTAGATGTGGATGATTTTGGTAGACCGAGAACCACTGATGGCATTGGGATTATCGAGCACCTCTACGCCATCGGAGAAGTGGCTTGCACAGGGATGCATGGTGCCAACCGCCTAGCATCAAATAGCCTCCTAGAAGCGGTAGTTTTTGCTGACAAAGCTGCGAGACACATAATCGATAATCCGCCTGAAACCGTCAAGCACGAGTTACCAGCATGGCGCGCCGATGGTTTGAACATCTTAACCGAGCACTCACCAATCGTCAATGATTTGACAATGCTGAAGGATACAATGTCCAGTGAAGTCGGCATTGTAAGAAATAATCAGCGATTAAACCGCGCCGCACGCCGAATTAAACTTCTGGAAAAGGAAATCAACATCATTTGGAAATCCTCAATTCCCTCACGACAAATAGTCGAGCTAAGAAATCTTATTCAAGTAGCGAATTTAGTAATCGAAGACGCTTTGAATCGAAGTGAAAACCGAGGCCTGCATTACAATACAGATCTAATATAACGTTAGATCCTCAATCAACCTGGTTAGTAGTTGGTTTAATGGGGTAAATAGACCATATTTTTCTGCCTTGTTCACAATCATTCGGTTAAGGAATCCTATTTCGGTGGCTCTGCCATTTCTGATATCTTGTAACATGCTACACATATTGTCCTGTGTCTGTTCTATAACAAGACGCAAATTAGCGATTAATTGATCGTCATCATCAAGGTTAACACCTTCAAGTCGAGCGACTCTAGCACCCTCTAGCATAACCTCTACACAAGTTTCAAACATTTCTGGTTCAAGCAAATCGCCATTGACTCTTCCAGTAATGGAGGCAATCGGATTAATGGCGATGTTCAGCAGAACCTTTGACCAAATTAATTTAGCTCCATCATCTATCCAATTTGGATTCAATCCCGACTGTTCCAAAATATCAAAAAATTCTGATAATTGTTCTCTTGTTGGGCTGTTGTTTGTTCGACCAATATTGACTGCTCCACTACCAGCCCACTGGATCACTCCCGGTTCTTTGCGCCAAGCTCCGTGTGTTGTTGTTGCAGGTATTACTCTGTGCGGACCAAACTCTTCAATTGCGGATTCTAAATGTCCAAGTCCATTGCTTAGCACACAAATATTGGTCATACTATGACTGAGTTGCTTAGCCAGGGTTAATAACTCCGCAACATCATCTGCTTTTGAGCAAATGAAAATTACATCAGCTATACCATCAAATACCGTGTTGGTTTCAACATCGGCTAGAGAAATGTGATATTGGTTTGGATTAACAGAAAGATTCTCAATACCTGCTATTGTTATACCATCTATTGCCAATTTAGCTGCGTGAATGCCTCGACCATGGACGTATACTTGCGTATTATCATTAATGGCTAACTTGGCAGCGATTAGGGTCCCAATATTCCCAGCGCCAATTACTGCGATGTTCATAATACCACTCATGAATAACTACCCAAGTAAATGTATATTTCACCATCCTCAAAATCGATGTAAAGCGTAGACAAAAGATTACTCGGTGGAGAAAATTTGAACTCGTTTTCTCCAGCAACCAGTTGATTTGATGATTGGACTACTGTCCATTCATTGGCGCTACCTCCATATGTCGTCTGGACGATGTTAATCTTCGTCGAATGATTGTTTGGATTGTGAATGGTAAAGTTGGACATGTCAGCACCGGAGAGTTCGCCATTCGCTGCTGAAGCCCAGAGCGAGGTCCACATTCTGTAATAGTTGCCATTTCTCTCAAACACTAATTCCGGACCGTATTCTATAGAGAATTTATAATCAGGAACCGGGTGCATATCTTCTGAACAAATAATGGCCTCATCAGAATCGTTAAGAATTAGCAATAGAGAATCAGCCTCTTGAATTGATGGAATGCGAGAACTGCTGCGGTAATTTGTGTTCCAAACCCATTGTTCAGATTGATCACCTGGTTTAGTTGGAGTAGCAGCCATTAGGTTGGGTTGGCATTCTCGGTCAGAGACCGATAGTAAACTACCTGGTTCTAATTTCCCGCCCCATCCCCGAACAGTTGTTGAATCAATTACTGTCCCATTTTCCGGAGTGATGAGCTCTAGAGGAAGTTCTGGAAGATTTGGTTGGAATGTATGATTACCTAATTTTATGACATTGAGAACATACGATCTCAATAAGATAATTGGATCTTGGCCTTTGATGCATATTTCATTGGTTTCTTTATCCATTTCGGCCTCCAATCCCTGATAACCATCTATCCAATACATTCTTGTTTCAAAATCAAAATCTGAAGCCGAATTGGGGAACGAGACATTTAGTCGGTCATCAGTATTATCTGAAAATACCTCAATGCAGCGCATTACGTCATCAGATTGATAATTCAGATACCACGATGTGTTCACATGCTGAGAGATGTTTGGTATCAAATATATCGTCGATATTACAGGTTCATCGTCAACGTAACTAATGAGGTAAAGTTGTTCAGCCAGTGGACTGTATTGTGAAGATTTCCAAGTTATGTTGAGGCTAACCGTGGATGCCTTGTTTGGTAAAATTTCACTACCACAGCCTGAATCTGTAACTGTATCTTGGGCATCTTCTCCACACATCCATGTGAAATCCCAATTAGGTGACACCATATCATCGTATTCAGCTAATTGAACTCGCCAATCTTGTGCAATGGAGGCAGAATTGACAATGAGTAACTCAAATGTCCCCTCCCAAGATTGATTATCATCAATTATCAGCACGGTATCATTAAATTCATATCTAACATTATGATTCCAATCATCATCCATTGCATATGGAGTTTGACCCGGTAACCCAAGCAAGAAAATAACGAATAAAACAATGCCCATCCTATTTACACTGTCGGAATTGACTGCTTTGGGCTCATTAAGTATGATTGGAACTCTTCTGTCTGCACCTAATAACAGCAGCAATGGAAACATTATACCAAGCACAGGTAACCAGATGTTGAAATCACTAAAGGCGTCAAACATCCAAGCAAATGCAAGGATAATGGCAAATAAGAATAACTGG